>JBBSAF010000193.1:0-5446 GCA_038252525.1 Tepidisphaerales bacterium | reverse complement strand
TTTATTGCGGCGTGGGGTTGCGCGGATTCGTGGCCCAGCGGATCTTGACCCAACATGGATTCGCGCACGTGCGGAACCTCAAGGGCGGGTACACGCTGGCGATGGCGGGGAAGGCATGATGCGGAAATGACGGTGGCGCCGGCCGGTGAATACCTGCTCCCTTATGGGCAGGCCCATTGGGAAAAATGGTCCGCCGTCGGTGCGCGACGAGCCGCGCGACGAGCCGCGAGCGGGGGCGGGCGGGGGCGGGCGGGGGCGGGCGGGGAGGCGTGGCGCCATGCCGCTCCCTCGCGGTCAGGGCCCGCGGGGGAGTCGCGGCTTGCGAGGAGAGTCGCGGCGGGCGGGGAGCTCCACACGGGCATGGATTGGGTTTGCGGCTTGCGACCGCGGGGGCGGGGGGGATATCCTGCGGACGCGGCGATGGGGGAACGGAAAATCAGCGGTGCAATGACATGGCGAAACCAAGGGCGGCGACCCCGAAAAAAAAGTCCTCGCGCATCGTGCCGGTGGGGCTGACGCAGATGGCGTGCGTGGCGGACGTGGCGACCAACCGGGCCAACCAGGTGCGGCTGGCGGAGGCGGCGGCCAAGCGGGGGGCGAAGATCATCTGCACCCAGGAGATGTTCGCCAGCCAATATTTCTGCCAGGTGGAGGACCATCGGTTTTTCAAGTTGGCCGAGACGATCCCCGGGCCGAGCACCGATGCGCTCGGGAAGGTGGCGAAAAAACATGGCGTGGTGATCGTGGCGTCGCTTTTCGAGAGGCGGGCGAGCGGGCTGTATCACAACACGGCGGCGATCCTCGAGACCGACGGGTCGATCAAGGGGATTTACCGGAAGATGCACATCCCCGACGATCCGCTTTATTACGAGAAGTTCTATTTCACGCCGGGCGACACGGGGTTTCGGGCGTGGGAGACGACGCACGCGAAGATCGGGGTGCTGATCTGTTGGGACCAGTGGTACCCGGAGGCGGCCAGGCTGACGGCGCTTCAGGGGGCGGAGATTCTGTTCTATCCGACGGCGATCGGCTGGCATCCATCGGAGAAGGCGGAGTATGGCGCGGCCCAGCACGAGTCGTGGGAGGTGATGCAGCGGTCGCACGCGATCGCCAACGGATGTTTCGTGTGCGCGCCCAATCGGATCGGGGTGGAGAAAATCCTCGATGCCAAGGGCAAGGCGGTGAGCGAGGAGGGAATCGAGTTCTGGGGGCAATCGTTCATCGCGGGTCCCAACGGGCAGGTGGCGGCGCGGGCGTCGGCGGGGGATGAACAGGTGCTGGTCGCCGAGTGCGATTTGGATGCGGTGGAGTTCAGCCGGACGCATTGGCCGTTCCTGCGGGACCGGCGGATCGACGCCTATGGGAATCTCACCAAACGGTTTATCGATGAGGGTTGAACCGGTGGCCCGCGTGATCCTCTTCATGGCGATCACCATCGCGCTGGGCGGGTGCATGGGGGGACGGGTGACGCAAGTCCGCGCCGTCGAATGCCTGAAGATGAGTTTCGCGTACAGGAACCTGGAGCGCGACGCCGGCGGACCGGTCGAGGTGCAGGCGAGGCGCGATCCCGAGGAGCGGATATTGTTGAACATGGTGGCCCACCGGCCGGGCGGGCAGGTGATGGTGGGGCGGTTCCGGGTCGAGTTGGACGGGCGGATGTTCCAGTATCAGGACGATGGCGGGCGGTGGATGTGGATCACGACGTGTGATTGAGCGGTGAGGGGGGAGGAGAGTTGGTTGTAAGTTGTAGGTTGTAAGTTGTAAGTTGCCAGTGGAGAGTGGGGAGCGATGGCTCCCGTGTCTTCTCCGCCTACCTTCCTTCCGCCTACGGCCTACGGCGCGCGTTGCGAGTGGGGAGCGATGGCTCCCGTGTCTTCTCCGCCTACCTTCCTTCCGCCTACCGCCTACGGCGCGTGTTGCGAATGGCGGACGGTGGACGTGGATCACGACCTGCGATTTAGGCGAGTGACGGAGGCGATGCGATGGCGAAGGTGAAGGTGCTGGACAGGACGCCGGCGGAACTGGGGTATTCATTCCCGGCCGAGTGGGCGCGGCAATCGGGGGTGTGGTTCAGTTGGCCCAGGCCGGAGGGGATCAGTTTTCCGGGGAAATATCATACGGTTCCGGCGAACTTGGCGGCGATCATGGCGGAGATCGTCGGGCGCGAGACGGTTCACATCAATGTCATGAACGACAACTGGGAGCGGATCGTCCGCGAACAGTTGGCGGACAACGGATGCCCGGTGCGGAAGGTGCGGTTCCATCACATCCGCACCAACGAGGCGTGGTGCCGGGACCATGGGCCGGCGTTCGTCACCAAGAAATCCCGCAATGGCAAGCGATCGGGCGCGATCGTGGATTGGGGGTTCAACGCCTGGGGGGGGAAATATCCGCCCTACGATGATGACGACGCCGTGCCGACGGAAATCGCCCGCGAACGGAGGCTGCCGGTCTTTTATCCCGGCATCGTGATGGAGGGCGGCGCGGTGGATTTCAACGGGGCCGGGACGGTGTTGACGACGACGGATTGCCTGCTGAACAAAAATCGCAATCCGCATCTCGATCGCGCGGGGATCGAGGGGTCTTTGCGGGATTATTACGGGCAGTCCCATGTGTGCTGGCTGAGCGGGGGGATCGCCGGCGACGACACCGACGGGCACATCGACGACCTGGCGCGGTTCATCGGCCCGCGGACGATCGCGTTCGGCGTGGAGGCGGACCCGCGGGATGTCAACCACCGGGTGCTGAAGCGGGTTCGCAAACAACTGGACGCATTGCGCGACCAGGAGGGGCGGCCGTTCGAGATCGTGGAATTGCCCATGCCGTCGGCGGTGGAGCATGAGGGCCAGCGGCTGCCGGCGACGTACCTGAACTTCTTGTTCATCAACGGCGCGCTGCTGGTTCCGACCTACCGGGACAAGGCCAACGACGCCAAGGCCCTGTCGATCCTGCAAGGGCGGCTGCCCCAGCGCGAGGTGATCGGGATCGACTGCACGGAATTGATCTGGGGGCTGGGGGCGATCCATTGCCTCACGCAACAGGAGCCGTGGGGAGTGGGCGGTTGACAGTGGGCAGTAGGCGGTAGGCAGTAGGCAGAGGAGATGGGCAAGGCGCGCCTCCTGTCTTCCCTGACAACTGGCAACTGGCAACTGACAACTGGCAACTGACAACTGACAACTGGCAACCGACAACCGCATTTTGACTTTCGGTCAATGCGGATAACATTGCGAGGCGTCGTTCGGAACGTTTTTTCAGTGGGACCAAGAGACAAGATGGACATGCCGAAAAACCCGTCAAACGTCGATCATGACCGCTCGGGCGTCGCGCCGGAGGGCGGGGCGTCGCAGGCCCGCCATCCGGCCCAGCCGGGGGGGGCGGCGCGGCTGGAATGCTCGGCGCCGGCGAGTTCGGCGCGGGCGTGGACGGTCGACGATTCGGCGAAACTCTACGGCATCCAATCGTGGGGGCAGGGGTATTTCTCGCACAATTCCGAGGGGCATGTGACGGTGCATCCGACCCAGTCGCCGGAGGTGTCGGTGGACCTCAAGAAATTGGTCGACGAGCTGCGCGGGCGCGACATCCAGTTGCCGCTGCTCATCCGGTTCACCGACATCCTCAAGCACCGCGTGGGAAAGCTCCACGACGCCTTCGAGCGGGCGATGATCGAGAACGAATACAAGGGGGACTATCGCTGCGTCTATCCGATCAAGGTCAACCAGCAGCGCCACGTGGTCGAGGAAATCCTGCATTTCGGCAAGCCCTACGGGTTCGGGCTGGAGGCCGGGAGCAAGCCGGAATTGTTGGCGGTCATGGCGCTGGTGGACGACGACCGCACGCCGATCATCTGCAACGGCTTCAAGGATGACGAGTTCATCGAGGCCGTCATCCTGGCCACCAAGATCGGCAAGAACATCATCCCGGTGGTCGAGAAGTTCAGCGAGCTGGAGCTGATCGTCAAATACGCCAAGCAGCACAACGTCAAGCCGTCGATCGGCGTGCGCGTGAAGCTGGCGGCCAAGGGGGCCGGGCGCTGGGAAAGCTCGGGGGGCGTGCGGAGCAAGTTCGGCTTGTTCATCAGCGAGGTGGTCGACGCCCTGAATTACCTGCGCAAGAACGGCATGGGCGACTGCCTCAACCTGCTGCATTTCCACCTGGGCAGCCAAATCAACTCGATCCGCAGCATCAAGGGCGCCATCATCGAGCTGGTGCGGGTCTACACCGAATTGCAGCGCCTGGGCGCGGGGCTGATGTATATCGATGTCGGCGGCGGGCTGGGGGTGGATTACGACGGGTCCAAGACCGACTTCGGATCGAGCATCAACTACAATTTGCAGGAATACGCCAACGATGTGATCTACCACGTCAAGGAGATCTGCGACAAGGCCGGCGTCGAGCATCCGACGATCATCAGCGAGTCGGGGCGGGCGATGGTGGCGTACCACAGCGTGCTGGTGTTCAACGTCATCGGCTGGAGCGGGTTCGCCCGGTTCGAAATGCCCAACGGCATGGGCGAGGCCGAGCGGGCGGCGTTGCCGGGGCCGGTGGCGACGATGTACGACACCTACCGCGACGTGACCGAGGCGAACTTCATGGAGTATTACCATGACGCCCAATTGGCCCGCGAGTCGGTGCTGAACCTGTTCAACCTCGGATATTGCAGCCTCGAGCACCGCAGTCTTGCCGAGCGGCTGTTCTGGGGGATCTGCTCGAAGATCCTGCACATGATCCGCAAGCTCGACTACGTGCCCGACGAGTTCCGCAACCTCGAGTCGATGTTGTCGGACACCTACTTCTGCAACTACTCGATCTTCCAATCGATGCCCGATTCGTGGGCGATCGACCAATTGTTCCCGATCATGCCGATCCACCGGCTCGACGAGGAGCCGACGTGCCGGGGGATTTTGGCCGACATCACCTGCGATTCCGATGGCAAGGTGGACCGCTTCATCGACCGCCGCGACGTGAAGAGCGTGCTGGAATTGCACCCGTACGACGGAAGCGACTACGTGTTGGCGGCGTTCCTGGTCGGCGCCTACCAGGAGATCCTCGGCGATTTGCACAACCTGCTGGGGGACACCAACGCGGTGCATGTGAGCGTGGATGAGATGGGGCATTTCACCGTCGACGAGGTCATCGAGGGCGACACGGTGCGCGAGGTGCTGCAATATGTGCAGTTCTCGGCCGACGACCTCAAGCGCGCCATGCGCAAAAGCGTCGAGCGCGCCCTGCGCGACCGCAAACTCACGATCGACGAATCGCGCCTATTGCTGAAGTTCTACGAGGATGGGCTGGAGGGGTATACGTATCTGGAGTAGGCGGAAGGCGGAAGGAAGGTAGGCGGAGGGAAGCGGAAGTAGGCGGAAGGCGGAGGGAAGGTCGGCGGAGGGAAGCGGAAGTAGGCGGAAGGCGGAGGGAAGGTCGGCGGAGGGAAGCGGAAGTAGGCGGA
>JBBSAF010000192.1:0-5459 GCA_038252525.1 Tepidisphaerales bacterium | reverse complement strand
GGCGATGGCGACCAGCGCGGTGGGTCGCTCGGGGCGGTCGAGCAGGGGCCGCAGGTCCAGGCGACTTTCGGTGGAACCGACGGGGAGCCGCTGGTGGACGGTCGGCGGCAAGCCGGCCTCGCGCATGGCGCACAAATAGCCATCGATGCGGTCCTGCCGGGAATAGTGGGCGTTGGGAATGTGGGCCAACGCGTGGATGCGGCGGTGGCCGAGGGCCAGGAGGCCGCGGGTGAGGTCTCGGGCGGCGGCGAAGTCGTCTGGATAGACGCAGTCGCGGGGATTCTTGGTGTTCATCCAGATGGAGGGGACGGCGCACTCATCGAGGAGGTCGTTGACGCGGTCGGGAATGAGTTGCGTGTAGGCGATCAACATGCCGTCGGTGGACCACTCTCGGAGAAGCTGGGGGACGTAGCGTTCATCGGTGAGGTCGGCGTCGGGAACCTCTCCGACGATGAGCTGGAGGTTTTCGCGGGCCAAATGACGCTCGATGCCGACGAGGGTTCCGAAGGGGACGACCGAACGCTGAGGGTCGGTGCTGAGCAGCAGCCCGATGGCGGATCGGCGCCCGAGGCGAACGCCGCGGGCCATGGAGTTGGCGCGGTAGCCGAGGCGCTTGGCGGCCAAGACGACCTTGTCGCGGGTTTCGGGGCGGAACAGGTCGCCTTCGTTGAGATTGAGGATGCGGCTGACCGAGCGGATGCTCAGTTGGGTATGGGTCGCGATGTCCTTGAGGGTGACGCCCATGATATTTCCTGCCAACGTTAACCTTCCCTATGCCAACGTTATCCTAAATTACCCTCGAAAAGTGTTTTGTTAAGGAAAATCCGTCCGCCGGCCATCGACGGGACGAGGGGTGCGGATTGGCGGTGCCGCTAGCGAGTGTTCTGGCGCCTGGGGTTGCCAAGAGAGCGGCGCGGGCGAATATCCAGCCCGTGGCGGTCACCAAAGCGGAGCGTCCGGCATGGGGTCGAGCCTGGACGCGAAGCGGGGACAGTGCGCTGGCGTGGCCACAGGGCAAGATTTTCGGGGTTCGCGCGGGGACGGGGCGGGGGTACGGTCGGCGAGGTTCGACCTATTCCTCAATGGAGAGCGCCATGACGTACACACGGGCCGGTTTATAGGGATTGGCGGGGATGGTGGTGACGGGTGGCGTCGCGGGGGCGCAAACCAACAATCCCTATCCGGGGTCGATCGGGGCGGGGTTGCTGGTGGGGGTGCGGGACTTCGCCACCGTGCCGGACAGCGCCGGGGCCAAGGCGCGGCTCAATTCGGCGGCGGTGTCGCCGGACGGGCGGTTTTTCGTGATCGATCAGCGCGGGCCGGTCCACTCGATCTCGTCGCTCGGGGCGGTGACGACGTATCTGGACTTGTCGGCCGCGGGGTGGGGATTGCTGAACGACAACGGCGAGCGCGGGGTGGGACAGATCGCGTTTCATCCGCAGTTCAACCAGGTCGGCGAGCCGGGTTACGGCAAGTTGTATGCGTCGTTCAGCACGAACGATCTGGCGCCGACGCCGGATTTCTCGGTGGGAGGCCGGGTGCATGACGAGGTGATCTACGAGTTCACCACCAACGACCCGTCGGCCGCGACGTTCACGCCGGCGCCGGGATCGTCGCCGCGGCAGGTGCTGCGGATCGCGCAACCGGCGACGAACCACAACGGCGGGGGTTTGGCGTTCAATCCCAACGCGGCGGCGGGAACGCCCGACTACGGCGCCTTGTATTACAGCTCCGGCGACGGCGGCGGGGCCGGGGACCCGTATGCCCAAGGTCAAAGCGCCGGGACGCCGCTGGCGGCGATCCTGCGGATCGACCCGCTGGGAACCAACGGCGTCGGCGGCGATCACGGGATCGTGGCCGACAACCTGTTCGCGTCCGATGGGAACGGCGGCACGCTGGCGGAGAATTACGCGATCGGACTTCGCAATCCCCAGCGATTCAGTTGGGATCGTGGCGGCGCGAAGCGAATGTTCATCGGCGACATCGGTCAGGGGATGGTCGAGGAGGTGGACTTGGGGCTGAACGGCGCCAACTATGGCTGGCCGGTGCGGGAGGGGAGCTTCACGTACGTGGACACGGGTCATGTGTCCTCGTCGCCGGCGCCGGACGATCCGGCCTACACCCGGCCTCTGGCGGAATACGACCACGGCGAGGGAAGCGCCATCAGCGGCGGCTTCGTATATCGCGGCGGCGCGATCGCGGGACTGGACGGTCAATACGTCTTCGGGGATCTGGTCAACGGTCGGATTTTTTTACATCGACGCGGCCCAGACCTTCGGCGGCGGGCAGGATGCGCTGTTGGAAATGCGCCTGACCGAGGATGGGGGGCTGACGGAAAAGTCGCTGCTGCAGCTCATCAACGAGACGCCGGGGGTGGGCAGTTCGCGGGCGGATGTGCGGTTCGGGCAGGATGCGGCGGGGAACATGTATCTGCTCAACAAGCATGATGGCATCGTGCGCATGTTGGTGGCGGTGCCCGAGCCGGGCATGGGCTTGCTGATCGCGGGGGCGGCGTTGTGGATGGGCAGGCGAAGAAGGATATGACACCGGCGGCGCGGCGGATGCGGTACGCGAGCGCGGCGACGGCGCGGCAAGGGACGTGATCGGGGGCGCGGGAGCGGGTATACTGCGGCCATGCCGTCGGTCGCCAGCGTCGTCAATTTGTCGAAGATTTACCGTAAGCGGGGGACGGACATCGAGGTTTACGCGCTGCGGGAGGCGAACATCGAGTTCGAGGAGGGGGAGTTCACCGCCATCATGGGGGCCAGCGGCTCGGGCAAATCGACGCTCATGAACATCCTGGGGTGCCTCGACCAGCCGACCGAGGGGAAATACATCCTCGGTGGCGACGACACCTCGGCGATGCCGGATGACGATTTGTCGGAAATCCGCAGCCGACGGATCGGGTTCATTTTCCAGAACTTCAATTTGATCCAGCAGCTTACGGTTCTGGAGAACCTGGAGGTGCCGATGTTCTATCTCGGCATCCCCCCCGCCGAGCGACGGCGCCGGGCGATGGAACTGGCCGAACGGGTCGGGCTGGAGACGCGGGCCGACCACCGGCCGACGCAGTTGTCCGGCGGGCAGCAGCAGCGGGTGTGCATCGCCCGCGCCCTCATCAACGAGCCGCTGATCCTGTTGGCCGACGAGCCGACGGGGGCATTGGACAGCAAGACCGGTCAGCAGATTTTGACGCTGTTCGACGAATTGGTGGCGGCGGGGAAGACGATCATCATGGTGACGCACGATCCGTCGGTGGCGCATCGGTGCCACCGGGTGATCCACCTGCACGACGGACGGATCGTGCGCGACGAGCGCAACGCCCGGCACGCGGTGCACGTCGAGGCCGGACAACTATCGGAAGATTGACCTTGCCCCCCCCCCGTCGAACCCGGCTGGCGCCGTCGCCCACGGGGGCGCTGCATCTGGGCAACGCGCGGACTTTTTTCATCAATTGGCTATTGGCGCGGCAAAACGGATGGGAGATCGCGCTGCGGATCGAAGACCTCGACGGGCCGAGGATCAAGCGAGGAGCCGCGGAACAGGCGGTCGAGGATCTGGCATGGCTGGGGATCGACTGGGATGAGGGACCGGTGTGGCAGTCGAACCGGATGGAACCTTACCGCTCGGCGATCGCCCGGTTGGTGGAAATCGGCCACGTTTATCCGTGCGTCTGCACGCGGAGCGAGGTGGACCGTTCGGCCAGCGCGCCGCACGCGGAGGATGGCGGGGCGGTCTATCCGGGGACGTGCCGGGGACGATATGCGTCGGCCACGGCGGCGCGGGAGGCGACGGGGCGGGCGCCGGCGATGCGGTTCGCCGTTGGCGATGGCGGGGCGGGTTTCGACGATGGCTTCGCGGGGCGGGTGGAGATGGAGGTGGCCGAGCGGCTGGGGGATTTCGTGGTCGCCAAGGCCGATGGGACGCCGGCGTATCAGTTGGCGGTGGTGGTGGACGACGCGGAGATGGGGATCACCGATGTGGTGCGGGGGGATGATCTGCTGGACTCGACGGCGAGGCAGATGTTGCTTTACACGGCGCTGGGATGGGGGGATCGGATTCCGCGATTCACACATTTGCCGCTGGTCGTGGGGGCCGATGGGCGCCGGCTGGCCAAGCGGCATGGGGATACGCGGCTGGCGACCTATCGGGCCGCGGGCGTGGGGCCGGGGGCGATCCTAAACCGGCTGGCGACGTGGTCGGGGATGGAAAAAATCGCGGCCGCGACGCGGGCGACGGATTTCATGGGGCGATTCGATTTGGCGCGGTTGCCGCGCGGGCCGATCGTGGCCGACGCCGCGGCGCTGGCGGAACTGGATGGGGGGCGATCATGAGGGCCATGGATATTTTGTCCGGCGGGAACCGGGGGGTCGGGGCGGCGGCGCTGCGCGGCGGGCTGCGTTGCGTCGAGCCGGTGTACGCCGGAGCCATGACCCTTCGCAATCGTTTGTATGACGGCGGGTGGCTGGCGGCGCACGATCTCGGCCGGGCGACGATCAGTGTGGGGAACCTGACCACCGGGGGCACGGGCAAGACGCCGATGGTGCAATGGCTGGTCGAGCGCCTCATCGCGCGCGGGCATCGACCGGCGGTGCTCCTGCGCGGCTACGGCCGGGCCGACGAGCCGGGACGGGCCGACGAGGTGGAGCTGTTGCGGGAGCTGTTGGGCGTCGGTGTGCCGGTCGAGGCCAACCCCGATCGGGTGGCCGGGGCGAAGGCGGTGCTGGCGCGCGATGCCGGGATAAGCGTGTTCGTGTTGGATGATGGGTTCCAGCATCGGCGGGTGAAACGGGACTTCAACTTGCTCCTGGTCAGTGCGACCCATCCATTCGGTTTCGGGCATGTCTTGCCGAGGGGCTTGTTGCGCGAGCCGGTCGCGGGGGCGAGCCGGGCCGACGCGATCGTCATCACCCGCGCTGATCGGGTGGACGAGGCGGCGCTGGCGGCGATCCAGGCGCGGTTGCCGGATCGACCGATTTATTTGGCCCGTCATGCCCTGGGGGGATTGCGGGGACCCGATGGGCCGAGGTCACTGTCGTGGTTGGCGGGCAGGCGGTATGTGGCGTTCAGTGGGATCGGGGAGCCGGATGCTTTTTTCGGGCAATTGCGCGATGCGGTGGGCGAACCGGCGGGGGTTTTGGCCTTCGCGGACCATCATGAATATGGCGAATCGTCGGCGGCCGAACTGATCGCGGCGATGAAGGCGAATCAAGCCGAGGCCTTGGTGACGACGCGGAAGGATGGGGTGAAGTTGGCCCGGATCGTGGCGTTGCGTCGGCTGCCGATTTTCGCGGTGGAGATGACGCTGGGGTGGTTGGTGGGGGACGGGGGGGTGTTGGTGGAGGCCTGGTAGGAGAGGGGCAGGTACCACCGGCTGCTGCCTGCCATTGCGACCGGCTCGGGCGCCTGGCCCGTCGTCAGCGCCACGGCGGCGGCCAGGAGAAGCAACAGGCTGCTGC
>JBBSAF010000191.1:0-5495 GCA_038252525.1 Tepidisphaerales bacterium | reverse complement strand
TTTCATGGCATTCATGGTTTTGGTCCGCCGGGCATTGTAGCCGAGGGGGAGAGGGAGCGGTAGGCGGATGGAGAGAGGGCGGAAGGCTGAAGGAGGGTAGGCGGAAGGCGGTAGGCGGAAGGCGGTAGGCGGTAGGCGGTAGGCGGAAGGCTGAAGGAGGGTAGGCGGTAGGCAGTAGGCGGAAGGAGGTGAGGAGGTGAGGAGGTGAGGAGGAGGAGGACGGGGCTGCGGCGGTTGTCGCCGCGGCCCGCCGTCCTCACTTACATCCCACAACTTGCAACTTGCAACCTTGTCCCCCCGCACAACGCTCAACGCGCCACTCTCCGCAATAAAAAGTCCCGGCCACCCACCCACGAGGGAGGCCGGGACACCGCGATTCATTGATGCCCTTGGGTCGGGGACATCTTCCCGGCGGGGGAGGGGGATCCAAAGCACCCACTTCGATCATCCCATCGCACGCCAGGCTCGGCGAAATGAACCTTCCCACCTTACCCCGGGAGCGCGGGGAAAAGGCCCGCGCCTCCCGGCGGACAATCAAGTCCCTCCGGTTCATCCACGCATTCATTGCGAATCATGACGGTGAAAGAACCCCGCCCGCGCGGGCAAGGGTCTTTTCGTGACATTCCATCATCGAACCGTCCCAACCCCTTTCCGGCGAACACAACGCATCATACCAATTCGACGAGTCGGGAAGATGGAGAATCTTTTTTCGCGCCAGGGACGATTGCCCGTTTTCGCCGGACTCATCGGACGAGCATGTCGGCGCGGACGAAGCCGAGGCGTTTGTAGAAGCCATGGGCGGTGCGGGTATTGAGCATCTGGCGGGTGGGGGCGATGTCGGGATGGTCGAAGATGCACTGCATGAGGAAGCGGCCGAGGCCCTTGTCGCGGACATCGGGGGAGATCACCACGTCGCAGACCCAGGAGACGGTGGCTTTGTCGGTGACGACACGGGCGATGCCGACCTGCCTAAATGGATCGTAAACCCCGAATACCATTGAGTTTGCGAACGCCGTTGCCACTTTTTCGGCGGTGTAGGCTTGGCCCCAGTAGGTCGCCTGGAGGATGCGGAGGATGAACGCCATGTCCAGGCGGGCGGGGTCGTCGTCGACGGTGAACTCGGCCAAGTGCCATTGCATGATGATGCCGTTGGGAAGGGAACTCGCGGGGGTTTCAGCCGGTGCGTTGTCGGGCGGCGCGGAGGGCGTCGCGGGCGATTTGGAGGCGTTGGTTGCGGGCCTGGGTCAAGATGAGTTTCAGGTCGTAGGCGGAGAGGCCGGCGCGGTCTCCGGCGGCGCGGATGAGGCGTTTTTCGCCATCGGCGAGGCGCCCGTCATAGAAGGCGACGGTGGCGATGCCCAACAACCACTCGCGGGCCTCGGCGTTATCGCGTGGCTGGGGGATGCGGATGTCGCCGGATCGCAACGAGTCGATGAGGCGATCGACGGTGGCCTTGGGGAATCCGCGCTGGGCGGCGACGGTGTGGAGCATGGATCGCTCGTCGTCGGAGACTTCGCCGTCGGCCAAAGCCATTTGCGCCATCCAGGCGAGGGCGCCGGAGCCGGCGGGGTTGGGGAGGGCGGAGGCGGGGGCGGGAGCGGAAGCGGGGGCGGGTTGGCCGGCGGCGAA
Source organism: Tepidisphaerales bacterium (assembly GCA_038252525.1). GTDB lineage: Bacteria > Planctomycetota > Phycisphaerae > Tepidisphaerales > Tepidisphaeraceae > JBBSAF01. The sequence goes on along the minus strand of JBBSAF010000191.1, from coordinate 3,866 downwards.
GCGGAGTTGGGAGAAGAGTTGTTGGGCGTTGTCGATGCCGCAGGGCATGGCGTTGAGGACGATCCAACCGTGGCGACCGTCGTTGAGGACGGTGTCGCAGTGGGGGCAGGCGTCGGAGTCGCCGCCGACCTCGGGGGCGCCGCAGTTGGGGCAGTGGGCCGACGAGATGCCTTGGTCGATGAAGGTTTTGGAGTCGGCGGTTCGGCCGAGGACCAGGAGGGTGCGTTGGAGGGCGCCTTGGCCGGTGCGTTGGATGGGGCCGGATTGGCGTTGGGTGAATCGGACGCCGGACCAGCGGACCTCGACGAGGGCGCGTTGCCAATCGCCGGCGTTGAGGAAGCCGAGGGTGTGGACGGATCCGACGGCGCGTTCGCCGAGCCAGACGCGATCGACGGGTTCGAATTCGGTGTCGGCGAATTGTTTGGCGAAGTTGGGGGAGGCCATTTTGCGGAGGGGGTCGATCTTGTTGAGTCGGTCGGCGGCGGCCATGCGGTAAAAGACGACCGAGGCGCGGTCTTCGAGGAGTTGGACATCGAAGTCGGGGTCGTTGGCGAGGAGGGCGTCGAGGCCGGGCGGAGGGGAGGCCGAGGGGCGATGCCATTCGCACTCTTGGGTGATCTCGGTGAGAACCCAATCGTATTGGCCGCTGCGGAGGAGGGCGCCGCATCGGGGGCAGTTGGCCGACTGGTTCATGTCGAGGGCGGCGCCGCAGTTGGGGCAGTGGTTTTCGATGAGGCCGACGATGTTCGCGCGGGATTGGACGCCTCGGCGGCGAAGGAAGGACCAGATTTCGACGAAGGTTTGGGGTTGGGTGGCGCCTGCGATGCGCTTGCCGGTGACGAGGGAGGATTTGTAGTCGATGGCGGAGGCGGTGATGCGGACGGCGAAGGCGTCGAAGCGATTGTGGGTGGTGAAGTCGGCGGGGGCGATGTCGAGTATTTTCACCTGGTCCATGGCATCGCGCTGGCCGAGGGATTGCTGTTCGGCGATCTGGAGGGTGAAGCGTTCGTGAACGCCGTCGGAGATGAAGGCGCGGACGGCATCGAGGTTTTGGGATGACCAGGCGGCCTGGATTTTGGTGAAGGCGATGGAAACGCGGTCGTAAAAGGCCTTTTCGTCGAAGGCGGGATCGGCGGCGGTGATGGCGGCGAGGGCGGCGGCGCGTTGGTTGGCGTCGAGGGCGGCGTCGCCGCGACGGATGGTGCGGGCCTGCTGGGATTGGTGGGCGTTTCGGCCCATCCAGACCACGAGAACCAGACCGCCGAGGGTGACGGGAAGGCCGATGGCGGGATAGGCGGCGCAGAAGCGGATCCAGAGGTAGAGGAGGTAGAGGATGTCGCCGCCGCCGCCCCCCCCGCCGCCGTGTCCGCCGCCGCCGCCGGAGTATCCCCCGCCGCCGCCGGCGCGGGCGAGGAGGTCGGCGAGGGCGGGAAGGATGGTCGCCAGGAACATGGAAGGTAGGGTATATCGCGCCGGGATTGGCGTACAGCGGGGGGTCGGTAACAGATTGGCGACAACCGTTGGACTTGCGGAAAGGTGCGGCATCGCGCGATGATTGTCTCCGACGATGGATCGAGAGGTCGCCATGCATCTTATTTATCTGGATGAGTCGGGGAACTCGGGAAACAACCTCAATGATGCGCAGCAACCGATATTCGTCCTGTGCGCGATGATCGTCGCGGAGGATCGTTGGCAAGGGCTCGAAAATGATCTGGCCAAGGCTTTGAATCGTCGGTTTCCGTCGCCGGGTCCCGTCGGCTTGGAGGTTCACGGCTCGGAGTTGCGGAACGGCAAGGGGGTTTTCGCGGACATGGCGATGGTGGAGCGGGTGGGGCTGCGCGACGAATGGATGGAGATCGCCGCGAGGCATGGGGCGAGGCTGATACATCGGGCGGTGGACAAGAAACGGTATCAACGATGGCTGATGGAGACCTATGGTGGTGGCGTGGCCATCAACCCACATGTCATGGCGTTCGCGCTGTTGGCACGGGTGGTGGACGATTATCTGAGGGCGCTGCCGGGAAAACCGTTGGGGATGTTCATCTCCGATGAGAACAAGGAAATCGTCGCGGACGTGGAGAAGGCCATCCGGCTTCTGCGAGGGGCAGAGGGCAATCTGCGGCTCGGTCAGATCGTCGAGAAGGGGTTTTTCATCGATTCGGCATCGAGCCTGCCTTTGCAACTGTGCGACCTGTTCGCCTTGAGCCTGCGGAAGCAATAGGAATTGAAAGCGGGGATGCCCGCGAAGTTCATCGATGAACGGGGGATTGAATTGGCCGAAAGGCTTGTGCATCGCGGCAGCGAACCGTTCGCCGATGTGATCGGATGGCTGACGCAACAGAACATGGAGCGCAAAAAAGGAGCGACCAAGGGATGAACCCGGAGTCGGTCGAAACCGGCTCGCTTTTGGCCGCCGATCCATTTTACCGTGCGCGGCAGGAATATCCACCAAGGCCCGGTTTTTTGCGATGCGGTTAACGGAAGGCGCCGACTTGGGGGATTTTGGGGGTCGCGCTCAATATGACGGTTGAAGGGGCCGATGAAGGGGGTGAGGGAATTGATTGACGCGCGGATCGGGAAGTTGGACAATGGCCGCGTCGCGCCCCGCCGTTCGGGGCATCGACGATTTTGGATGAAACGAATCATCCCGGGCCGGTTCGCGTGGTGGCGGTCGGTCCATTGTCCGTCCCGGAAAGGAGTCCGTCCGATGGCCAACGACCAATCCAATCGTGAAAATCCCGCGGTGGCGCTGTTCCAGAAGGCGCACCAGAAGATGGTGACGCTGCAACGGCTCGACGAGCAGGTGGCGGCGATCCTCGACCAGCGCAAGAAGCTGCAAGAGGAGCTGCGGGATGTGCAAAGCCAGATCAACGAGGAGTTCGAGCGCGTGATGGCGGCGAGCGAACAGGCGCCGGCGCGTCTGTTGGCGGGGGTGGAGTCGAAGCGTTCGGCGCCGCGGCTGGCGGAGGCGGCGGCGTAGGACCGGATTTCCAAGGGATACAACGGACGATGCGACCTTCCCGCGCGGAGGGTCGCATTTTTCGCGCGCGGGTCGCGGGTCGCGGGTTGTGGCGTTCGGTCCGCCTTCCCGAGCCTCCGCGCTCCGCCCTCCGCCTGCAGCCTGCCGCGCCGCGTCATTTTTCGCGCGCGGGTCGCGGGTTGCGGCGTTCCGTCCGCCTTCCCGGCCCTCCGCCCTCCGCCTGCAGCCTGCCGCGCCGCGTCATTTTTCGCGCGGCATTTTTCGCGCGGCGGTCGCATCGGGCGGCGGCGTCGATAGACTACACGCCCCATGGCCCGAATCCCGCAAGCGAAATTGGATGGTGAAGTGCTTGCCCCCCCGCTTTCGTCGGGGGACGGGTCGGCGCGGGGTGCGGTGACGTGGCGGTCGGTGGGGGTGGGATCGCTGGCGGTGATGGGGGTGGCGCTGTTGACGCCGTACAACGATTACGTCGTCGTCAACACGTTCTTCATCGGGGGGTTTTTGCCGCTGTGCGTGGTGCTGGCGCTGTTCGCGCTGGTGGCGCTGGTGAACGCGCCGCTGCATCGCTGGGCGCCGAGCCGGGCGATGACGGGCGGGGAGCTGGCGGTCATCCTGGCGATGATGTTGGCGGGGTGTTCGATCCCCAGCCAGGGGCTGCTGCGATATTGGCTGCCGATGCTGGTGGCGCCGCAGCACCTCGGGGGACAGGACCATCGGTTCTGGGATTTGTTCCAGTCGCTGGGGCTGCCGAAATACCTGTTCCCGATCAGCGGCCAAGGAGATGCCCGGCTGGATCGGGCGGTGACGTATTTTTACGCGCGGGTTCCGGCCGGCGAGAAGGCACCGTATGGGGCGTGGGTCGTGCCGATCGCCATTTGGGGGATTT
>JBBSAF010000190.1:0-5526 GCA_038252525.1 Tepidisphaerales bacterium | reverse complement strand
CACCCGCAACCCACAACCCACAACCCACAACCCACAACCCACAACCCGCAACCCACAACTCGCAACCCGCAACCCGCAACCCGCAACCCGCAACTGCCAACTGACAACTGCTCCTCACTCCACCGGCGGCGCGATCGCCTCCGGCGCCGGCTCGGTCGTCGACACCTCCCCCGCGCTCATCAACCGATAGACCATCCCCGTGTGCTCCTTCACCGTCATCGTCCCCCCCCGCATCGTCATCTGCCCGAAATCCAAAATATACATCGACCCGTCCGGCCCGAACTTCACGTCCACCGGCCTCTCCAACGCATACTCCGGCCGATCCGTCATCGCGCTCAGCGGAATCCCCCGCGTGTTGTACACGAAATCCCGAACCTGCTGGTTGTCCACATCCACCCTCACCACCTTCCGACCGATCGACCCCACCAGCGGCCGACCGCTCGTGGCGAACGGAGCCCGGTCCCCCGACAACGCCACCATCGCGTTCCCGTGGAACTCCTTCAACGCCCCCCGACCCGGCGCGAAGTCCAGCTTCGCCGCCCCGCTCAACGGACTGAACACCCCCCGCACCAACAGCGTCCGGTCCGGCCTCAGCAAGCCGCTGCTCTCGTGGTCGATCAGATAACCCAAATCCGGGTACCCCGACTTGATGATCATCTCCGCCCCCGGCTGGAACCGCCCATCCGAAATCGGATATAGATCCGCCGAGAAGTCCGGCCAGCCGTACCACGTCCCCATGATGACTCGCAACAACGCGTCGGGATCGTCCTTCACCGGCCGCGTCCCCCGCAGCTCCATCCCCTCGTTGGTCATGTACAAATTGCCGTATTCGTTGAACGCCAATCCCCGCGGATATCGCACCCCGTGGGCCTCGACCTTCAATCCCCCGCCGGCCGGATCCACCGAATACACCGCCGCCGTCGGCCGGTCGTTCCGCGCCTTTCCGATGCGCGTCCGCGTGCTCTTGCCGAACGGCTGGAACGGCGCGGTCACCGCGATGTCATCCCCCCCGAACAGCCCCGCCCGCGGATTCCGCGTGTCGAACCGATATCCCAACAGCTTCAAATCCACCTGCGGCGCATCCGCGAAATCGGGGTGATCCTTCACCCAATCCCAGTTGTCCAGACCCACCACCCCGCTGTTGGTCGCCGCCCCCACCCCGAAAAACAGCCGCCCGTTCGGCGCCACCGCCAAATCCGTGATCCCGAAATCCCCCTGCGCCGGCAGATCCGCCACCACCGTCGTGTGCGATCCGTCATACCCGAACGCCGTGATCATCCCCCGACCCCGCTCATCCCGATGGCTCACATAAATCCGTCCCTGGTCCACCACCATCCCGCCCACCGGCCCGTACACCCGAAACCCCCGTCCCAACAGCGGGATGTGCTGCTCGATCGGATACACCACCTGCTTCGTCCCATCCGCCCGGAACCCCGTGAGCCGAACATCCGCCCCCGCCGTGCCCCCCTCGGCCACGAACAGCACCCCCTCGGCGTCGAACGCGATCGCCGTCGGCCCGGTCAGGTCCTTCACCAACGGCGTCAGCGCCGATCCGCTCGGATATTCGACATATTTGCGATCAATCGCGCGCCGCTGCGCCACCGGCAGCATCGTCGCCTCGCGGGCGCACCCCGCCAAGATGGCCAGCAACACCCCCAGCGCCGTCAGACGCCCGGCGGCCCGCTTGCATCCCCTCGCGCCTTTCGCCCGATTTTCCATCCTTCCCAGCCTACCGGACCATCCCACCCCCGACAAGCCGCCCCCTCGGCAAACGCTTCTCGTTGGACATTCGCGCGCGGCCTCGGGGACATTTGCCCCGGCTTGGGGCTATGGATACGATACGGGTTTGGATTGTTGTGCCGCGAGAGTCGCTCCGGGAGTTGCCACCGATGCGTTTGACTGACATTCTCAAGCCCGAAAACATCAAGGTGCCCTTGGTGGCGACGGAAAAAAACGCCGCCATCGGGGAATTGGTCGATCTGCTCGCCGGGACCGGCGATCTTGGCGACCCCAAGAAGGTCCTGGAGGCGGTGTTGGAGCGGGAATCAACCCGCACCACCGGCATCGGCAACGGCCTGGCGATCCCTCACGGCAAGTGCGCCGGCACCAACAACCTGGTGATGGCCATCGGCAAGGCCGCCACGCCGATCGACTTCCAAGCCATCGACGGACGCCCGGTTTCGCTGATCTGGCTGCTCAGCAGCCCCCCGGACAAAACCGGCCCGCACATCCACGCACTGGCCCGCATCAGCCGGCTCATGACCCTCGACAAGTTCCGCGTCGCCCTGCTGCAAGCCCCGACGGCCAAGGAAATGTACGACATCATCGTGCAGCAGGAGAATTCGTTGTAGGAAATGAGCGGAAGGAAAGTAGGCGGTAGGCAGAGAAGTCGGTTGGAAGAACGAAAGTAGGCGGCAGGAGGAAGAGACAGGTGCGGAGCCTCTTTTCCGCCTACCGCCTACCGCGTACTGCCTACTGCCATTCCGCCCACCGCCTACTGCCTTCCGCCCCCTCACTCCACCTCGATCTTGTCCAATCCCTTCGGCGCCGGGGGGTATTTCAGATCCAATCCCTCCAGCGTTCGCACGATCGTGTCGGACAGGACCCAGTTGCGGTACCACTTGTGGTTGGCCGGCACGACGTACCAGGGGGCGAAGGTCGTCGAGCATTTCCCCAGCATGGCGGCGAAGGCGTCCTGGTAGGCGTCCCAGCTGGCGCGTTCGGCCAAGTCGGCCTTGCTGAACTTCCAATGTTTGTCCGGTTCGTCGAGGCGGTCCTGGAACCGCCGCTTCTGCTCATCCTTGGAGATGTGCAGGAAGAACTTCACGATCGTCGTCCCCTCGTCGGCGAGCATCTCCTCGAAATGATTGATGTGGTCATATCGGCGCGACCAGACGGCGGGGGGGGTCAGTTCCTTGACGCGTTCGACGATCACCGATTCGTAGTGGCTGCGATTGAAAATCCCGATCATTCCCTTGCGCGGGCACGCGGCGTGGATGCGCCAGAGGAAGTCGTGCGATTTTTCCAACTCCGTCGGGACCTTGAAACTCGTGACCGAACACCCCTGCGGATTGACCCCGGAAAAGACGTGCTCGATGGCGCCGTCCTTGCCGCCGGCGTCGATGGCCTGGAAAACGATCAACAAGGCGTGTTCCCCGCCGGCGTAAAGCACCTCCTGCAGGTCATCGAGTTTCTCGAGGTTCTTTTTCGTTTCCTTTTCGCATTCCTTGCGATCCTTGAACCGTCCCGTGTCGCCGGGGTCGAACTTGGCGAGGTTGACCTTGGCGGCGGGTTTCACGCGATGGTCGGAATCAAACATGATTTTCCTCGGTGGGGGGGATGAAGGGCGTGGCGACGACGCGCCCGAGGCGCATCGCGCTCTCGGCGGGGATGTTCAACGCGGTTCCAAGGTCGAAAAAACCCTTCTTGACGATACCGATGCAAATCGCGGCGTCCGACAGCAGGGGGGACATGGTGCTGGAGGTCACGGCGCCGATGATGCTTCCCCCGTCGTCCTGGATCAGCGCCCCGGCGATGGGCAGGGCATCATCGTCCATGCGGATGCCGACGATTCGCCGGGGGATCTGTTTGCGGGCGTGCATCCGCGCGACGATCTCCTGGCCGAGGTAACACCCCTTGGTCAGGCTGACGGCGCGGTCCATCAAACCGGTCTCCGAAGGCAGGACCGAATCGTCGAAGTCGATGCCGAACAGAGGTCGGCCGGCCTCGATGCGGGCGGCGTTGAAGGCGGCCCAGCCGATGGGACGGATGCGGCGCCGGCCGGGGTCGGTTTCGGCGTCGGCCAACGTCATGAGGCGATCCCAGACCTCTCCGGCCGAGTTTGTGGGAACCAACAGATGATATCCCGGCGCCCCGGTGGCATCGTCGCGCCAGATCGTCGCGGGGACGGATCCGATCGACATGCGAGCCGAGCCGAGCGCGGACAGCGCGGGGAAGGGTTGGTCGATGAGGCGTTCCAGGACGGCGCGGGCCGAGGGTCCGTGAAGGGCGATCGCGTGGAGCGGATCGGCATCGGGCGGATCGAGGACGATTTTTTCGGCGAAGTGATGTTTTTCGAGGTGTTGGCGGATGTCCACAACCTTGCGGGCGTCGGTTTCCAGCAGCAGACGGTCCCCGATCTCGAGAATATTGACATCGGCGGTGATCCGACCCTTCAGATTGAGCAAGAAAGCGTAAACGCCGGAGCCGGGGGCCAAGCCGGATTTCGCGGATTTGTCGAAAACCTGCTGGGTGACGAGGTTGTTGACAAAGCCGTGGCGGTCCGGGCCGCTGATCGACAGGGTGGCGCGGTGGGGTTGGTCGAGGATGGCGCACCCCCGTCGGAGGGCGGCGTATTCGAGTTGGGGTTGACCGAAGGTGGAGACGATCTCGATGGGACCATAGGCCTGGAGCTCGGCGTCGCGGGCTTGGTGGCGAGGGAGAAGGGGATTGGCGGAGTCGTCGGGCATGGATGGGTTATCCCCCCGCCAAGCACGGGCGTCAACGGAGGATCGGGGGCGAGGCCGAAAGGAAAGGGATGTCCGGGAAGGAGGCGCCCATTTTTCCGGTCAAGCCGCGTGTTTGACCGGGCCGACCCGCGCCGGCGATATCGGGAACAGGGGTCGTGTCCCTTGAAGCGCCACGTTGCCCGGATTTTGGGGCACACCCTCCGGGAAGGGGTCCGACGGTGGATTTTGGCGGGCCGGGGGGTAACATTGGCGTTGGGATTGTTGTTCATGCGCCGTCGGACGGGGGAGACGGCGGTGGGTCCGGGGGGTTGTTCCGCGTTTTTGCCGGGGTTGACCGGTGGGAATCGCGGACGGAGGATTTCGCGGATGGCCGCTTCGCTGCTCGATTCGATCCATTGCCCGGCGGACTTGCGCCGCTTGTCGCCGGAGCAGTTGCCGGCGCTCGCCGCCGAGATGCGCGAGCGGATTTTCAACGCCGTCAGCCGCAATGGCGGTCACTTGGCGTCGAACCTGGGGATCGTCGAGCTGACGATCGCGCTGCATTACGTCCATGACTTCGGGCCGTATCCAAGCGGGCTGGACCGGCTGCTGTTCGATGTCGGGCACCAATGTTATCCGCACAAGATGCTGACGGGTCGGGCGGGGGATTTCGACAACTTGCGGAAGAAAGGGCACATCGGCGGGTTCCCCACCCCCGAGGAATCGCCCTATGACCTGTTCGCCGTCGGGCACGCCGGCACCGCCATCAGCACCGCCGTGGGGATGGCGCGGGGCGACCAGGCGATGAAAAAAGACAGCCATGTGGTCGCGGTGGTGGGGGATGCGTCGATCGTCAACGGGTTGGCAATGGAGGGGCTGAACGGAGCGGGCACACTCAAGAGGCAACTCCTGATCATCCTCAACGACAATGGGATGAGCATCTCCAAACCGCAGGGCGCGTTTTCGCAGTACCTCGAGCGGGTGCGGGTGTCGACGACTTACGAAGAGTTCAAAAGGTTCTCCGAGAAGATTGTTCACAAGCTGCCGACGGGGTTGGGGCAGGCGGTGGAGCACGCGT
>JBBSAF010000189.1:0-5591 GCA_038252525.1 Tepidisphaerales bacterium | reverse complement strand
TGCTGGCGCGGACGCCGGGGCGTCCGTCGGCGGTGTCGGGCGAGAGGATGACGAATCGGCGTCGGAAGGGCACGTTGGCGCCATTCTCGTCGACGAGCGTGTTCATGTTGGCGACATTGGCCGCCACGGTGTCCATGCGGACGCGTTGGGCGAGCAGTCCACTGGCGCCAACGTCGAGAATATCAAACATCATTCACCTCCGGGCGGCTTAGCCGACCCGTTCCTTGAGCGCCATTTCCATGGTCGCGTATTGTTTGCGGAGCAGTTCGATGGCCAGGTTGTGCATGAGGGCGTTGCGGGCCTGATCGGTCATCAATTGTTCGACCGAACGGTTGTTGCCGTCGTGGAAGAGGATGCCGGCGGTCGGGTGGTCGATGTCGTCGGAGAGGTCATCGAATCCGACGGCGCCGGGGGCCGAGCGGTCGCGCAGGTCGATGCGGTCGCGGATCAGTTTCTGGAAGCGCGCCAGCGAGAGGTCTTTTTGGCGGTAGTTGGGGGTGTCGAGGTTGACAATGTTCTCGGCGATGAGACGGTGGCGTGCCGAGGTGAACTGGAGCATTCGCTCCAACACGGGCATCTGGTCCTGATTGAGCAGTCGGTCGAGAAACATCCAAGCCTCCCTCATCAAAGGCCATGCCAACTGCGGCGACCCGGAAAACCAAGGCGGTCGAGCGCGGGGCGACGCGCGGAAACCGCCGGATCGCGCAAAAACCGCGCGGGGTTCAATCCTCGGCGCAGAGTTCGATCTCCTCGCCCTCCTCGCGCCATTTCTTGAGTTTCATGCCCAAGGTGCGCACGCCGATGCCCAGGGCGCCGGCGGTTTTGAGGCGATGGCCGCGAAAGCGCTCGAGGGTGGTGAGGATGACCTTCTTCTCGACCTCGGCGAGCGGTTGGCCGGCAAGCCCGTCGACGCCGGGGGTGTTGCGAATCTTGAGCCACGGTTCGATGGTTTCGGCGCGGATCAGCCCCGGTTGCGATTCGAGCACATGGGCGCGTTCGATGATGTTCTGGAGTTCACGGACGTTGCCCGGCCAAGGGTATTTTTGAAGGAGGCGCACGGCGTCGGATTCGATGTGGCGGAAGACGGCGTTCTCGCGGCGGGCGACCTGGTGGAGGAAATGGCGGGCGAGCTCGGGAATGTCCTCGGGGCGGTCGCGCAGCGGCGGCAGGTCGATGGGGACGACATTGAGGCGATAGAACAAATCCTGGCGGAACTTGCCGGCGTCGACCTCGGCCTCGAGGTCGCGGTTGCTGGTGGCGACGACGCGGACATCGACCTTTTGGGTCATCGAGCTGCCGACGCGCTCGAAGGTGCTTTCCTGGAGCACGCGGAGCAATTTCGCCTGCAATCCGGGGGCGATTTCGCTGATTTCGTCGAGCAGCAGCGTTCCGCCGTCGGCGAGCTCGAATCGCCCGCGACGAAGTCGGTCGGCGCCGGTGAAGGCGCCCTTTTCGTGGCCGAAGAGCTCCGATTCCAGGAGATTTTCGCTGAGGGCGGCGCAATTGACGGCGAGCATGGGGCGTTCGCGGCGGTCGGAGGCCTCGTGGATGGCGCGGGCGACGAGCTCCTTGCCGGTGCCGCTTTCGCCGCGGATCAGGACGGTGGCCGACGAGCGGGCGACCAGTTGTATCTTGCGTCGCACCTCGGCCAAGCCCGGACCCGAGCCGATCAATGGGCGGGCGACATTCCACTCGGCCATGGAGCGGAGGGCGGCGTTTTCCTTGAGCAGGCGATTGTGTTCGAGGGTTCGTTCGACCAGGTGCTTGATCTCCTCGCCATCGAAGGGCTTTTGGATGTAGTCGTAGGCGCCCATTTTCATGGCGTCGACGGCGGTCTGCACGGTGGCGAAGGCGGTCATGAGGACGACGGGCATCTCCGGGCGGGCCTTGCGGGCCTCGGCGAGCAGCTCGATGCCGGTCATTTTGGGCATCTTCAGGTCGGAGATCATGAGGTCGAATCCGGCGGCGGAGAACCGGCTGACGGCGGCCGGCCCGTCGGCGCAGGCGGTGATCTCGTGTCCGTCGCGGGCGAGGGTCGCGGCAAGCGAATCCCGCATCATCTCCTGATCGTCCACCACCAGTATGCGTGCCATGTGTTTCTCCCGAAAGTGCGTCAAATGCCGATCTCGAAGCGAGCGCCGCCGGCGGGGCCGGTGTTGGCGCGGATCACGCCGTCGTGGGCCTCGACGATGCGATGGACGATGGCCAGGCCCAGCCCGGTGCCGCCGTCCTTGGTTGTGAAAAACGGGTTGAACAGTCGGTCGAGCACGTCGCTCGCCAGTCCCGGTCCGTCGTCCTGGACGACGATCGCCGCGCGGCGTCCCGGCGCGGCGTCGGGCGCCAGGGTCACGGTGACGGTTCCGCCGGGGTCCATCGCCTCGGCGGCGTTGAGCAGCAGGTTCAACATCGCCTGTCCCATCAGCAGTCCGTCGGCCCGGGCGGGCAGCGATTCGGGGCCGTGGATCGAACAGGCGACCCTGCGGGCGGCGAAGGTGGCCGAGGCCATCTCGACGGCCTGGTCTATGACGGCGCGGAGGTCGCAATCGGCAAGATTCGCGGACATTTCCCGCGTGAACTGCAACGTGTGGCTGACGAGGGCTTCGAGGCGCTTCACGCCGGCGGCGATCTTGCCGACGATCTTGAGGCTGTCGGGGCGATCCTCGACATCCTTGGCCAAAAGCGAGGCGTAAAGTTGGATGCCGCCGAGCGGATTGCGGATTTCGTGGGCCAGACCCGCGGCCATCTCGCCGAGGGCGGCGAGGCGATTGCGGCGTTCGAGGAGGCGGTTTTTCTCGCCGAGCTCCTCGCGCAAGGCGGCGACGGTGCCGCGGAGGCGCTCGTGGGAATCCTGGAGGCGGTCGGTGACCTCGCTGTAGGCCATGATGATGCGCCCCAGTTCCTCGATGCGCCGGGCCGATTCGGGAGGTTGTTCGGTGATGGCGGTCATGGCGATGTTCATCCCCCCACGTCCAGGCGCGCCGCCGGCCTGCCGTAGGCCGCCGCCGCGTAGTTGCGATTGATCTGCCGGGCCGAGCGGGTGGCGTCGATCTGACGGCCGAGATTCAGTTTGCGTTGCTGGAGCATCATCGCGTCCTCGCGATCGGCGTTGGTGATGTGCTCGAGCAGTCGCCGGGTCGAATCCATCATTCGGCCGGCGGCGGCGCGATCGCCGTCGGGCAGTTCGGCGAGATAGGCGGTCCAGCGGCGCTTGGCCGGGGCGATGTCGCGCTCGAACCCGGCGATGCGATCGAGCTCGATCTGCCGGCGTCCGAGGACATCGAGCAGGGCTTCGGTGCGGTTGTCGCGGACGTGTTCGCGCTGCTGGTCGGCGAGCTTGGCCAGCCGCTCGTAGCACGAAACCTGTTCCCGCAATGCCGTCATGATCGCGTCCATCGCCGCTCCCTTCGCCTATCGCCACAGCCCCGACTGGCTGGTCCATGTCAACCACTGTTCCCAATACGGCTTGGGCATTTGGAACGACCCATCCTCGAACGCGCCGGCGGGCATCCGTCGGAGCAGCCATTTGGCGCGTTCGTTGGCGGTCTTGGCCTCCTCGAACTTGCCCAGGGCGCAGTAGGCGTTGACGACCTGCACATAGGCCGCCAAGGCCGACGGATCGTCCTGGTATCGCAGGGCGGCGGCGTCGTAGAGGCGGATCGCCTCGGGGAACCGACCCATTTCATAGAGGCAGTCGGCCCGGTAAAAATGCGATAATTTGAGATACAGGCGATCGACATCCCCGCTCGGCGGGTCGGCGGCGTACAAGGCGATGGCGCGGTCGTAGAGGTCCTTGGCCTTGCCCAGGCGCTCCTCGCGGGCGACGGCGGCGGCGGCGGCGTCCATCGGCCGGGTGGTCGCCGTGGATTCGGCCAACGGGTTGGATCGCTCGGCGTCGAGCAAGGCAGCGCTCTTGCGGTAGCTGTCGGCCATCAGGAAGACCAACTGCCCCATGCGCTCGTCGCGCGGGTATCGCTGGGTCCACTCCTCGAGCTTGGCCACCGCCTCCTCGTAGCGCCCGGTGCGATAATAGAGTTGTCCCAGCTCGAACAGCGCCTGGCGGAACTCCATGGCGTCGGGCGTCAGCACCGGGTTGTTCTCGACGACGCCATGCAGGACGCCCTCGGCCCGCGAGTAGTATTCCGGTCCCTTGGCGATGTACGCCTGGGCGAGGGGGACGGCGCTCTTGCTGGCGGCGAGGCTCTGGGGATAGCGGAACTGGTTTCGCTGGTAGGCGGCGATGGCCTTGTCGAACTGTCCCGACGCCTGATAGGCCCGGCCAAGCCGCAAGAGGGCCTCGGGCGCCAGCGCATCCTCGGGGCGTTCGGCGACGAAAACCTCGAGGGCGCTGATGACGCGCTGGCGGTCGCCGGCGCGGTCATACAGGTCGATGCCGCGCCACAGGGCCTCGCCGTAGCCCTTGTCGTCGCTGAGGGTCAATAGGCGCGAATAGGCGATGTAGGCGTCGCCGGACTTGCCGCGCAAATCGCGGGCTTGCTGGGCGCGGCGGACCTGCTCGACGGGCTTGGCGTCGGGGATGGTCATCTCCAGTTGATCCGCCCGGCGTTCGTAGACCATGGCGAGGCGGGCATAGAACGGCGCCGGCGGATCGGGTCGGAGGGTTTGTTCATAGGCCAACACCTCCAGCGCCCCGGCGTAGTTGCCTTTGTCGGCGAGCAGCGAACCGGCCTGTTGCAGTCCCGCGATCACCTCCGGCGCCTGTTTGGCCCGGGCGGCGCGCTGGTTGACCTGGTTGGTCACATCGTGCAGGTCGGTCAACCCGGCGTCGTCCTCATTGAGGAGGATGCGGCACAATCCGCGCCCCAGCCGCGCCAACGGCGCGACGCGGGAATCGGGATGGCTCACGATGACGATCTGGAAAAACGAGTTGGCTTGCTCGGGCTTGCCGCCGTCCTGTTCGATTCGGCCAAGATAATAGCAAGCGTCGGCGTCGAGCGGATGGGCCACCCGCAACTGCTCGCGGGCGATGCGCAGGTATCGCTCGGCCTGCTCGGGTTCGTTGAGCTTGAACGAGCAGTACCCCAGTCGATAGTTGACCTCCCCCGCCGCCACGGGGTCGAGTTGCAGTTTCAGCGCCTCATCGAGCAAGGCCCGGGCCTCGACATAGGCGCCGCGGTCGATCAGGAGTTGGGCCCGCTGTCCCATGGCCCAGGATCGCTCGGCGTCGGTCAATTCCGGCGTCTTCAGGTAGTACTCGAGCAAGGCCTCGGCGGACCCGGTCTCGCCTTGTTCGACCTGCAACTCGATGACCCGCTTTTGCAGGCGGATCGCGTGCGGTGGATCGAGCACGATCGCCTGGCGGTAGTTGGCCAGCGCCTCGGCCGGTCGGCCCAATGATTCGAACGCCTCGGCCAACCGCAGGTAGACCGCCGCGTCGGGTTTTGACCCCAATGCGAGGGCCAAGCGGGTCTGTTCGATGATCCGCTCGTGGTTGGCGGGGATGTCGATGTGGCGCTGGCGCTGGGCCTGGTCGATGGCCTCGGCGAGCATGAGATGCACCGCCGCCTCGTGGTCGCGGTCGAGTGTCTCGTTGGACAGCAGCTTATTAAGATGCTCGATGGCGGCCTCGGGGC
>JBBSAF010000188.1:0-5612 GCA_038252525.1 Tepidisphaerales bacterium | reverse complement strand
GTGACCACCGCGATCATCCTCCCGACCGATGAGCGCCAGGCGCCGGATGGGCGGGTGATGGAGATGCTGAGCGAACATCAGTGCGAGGGGTGGCTCGAAGGGTACTTGCTGACCGGCCGCCATGGGCTGTTCAATTGCTACGAGGCGTTCATCCACATCGTCGACTCGATGTTCAATCAGCACGCCAAGTGGCTGAAGGTGACGCGCCGCATTCCGTGGCGAAAGCCGATCGCGTCGCTGAACTACCTGTTGTCCAGCCACGTCTGGCGGCAGGACCACAACGGCTTCAGCCACCAGGATCCGGGGTTCATCGACCATGTGGTGAACAAGAAGGGCGATGTCGTGCGGGTCTATTTGCCGCCGGACGCCAACTGTTTGCTGTCGGTGACCGACCACTGCCTGCGGAGCCGCAACTATGTGAACGTGATCGTGGCGGGCAAGCAGCCCGAGCCGCAGTGGCTTACGATGCCCGAGGCGGTCGAACACTGCGCCGCGGGGATCGGGAACTGGCGCTGGGCCGGCAACGCCGGTGAAGGCGACGACGAGGTGGATGTGGTGCTTGGCTGCTGCGGCGATGTGCCGACCCTCGAGACCCTGGCCGCCGCCGACCTCTTGCGCCGCCACCTGCCGGCGCTGCGCGTGCGTGTGGTCAACGTGGTGGACCTGATGAAGCTCCAGCCGCCGGGCGAGCATCCCCACGGGCTGCCCGACGCGGCGTTCGACGCGCTGTTCACCGCCGACAAGCCGATCATCTTCGCCTTCCACGGCTACCCCTGGTTGATCCATCGTCTGGCCTATCGCCGGACCAACCACCGCAATCTGCATGTGCGCGGCTACAAGGAGGAGGGGACGACGACCACGCCGTTCGACATGCTCGTGCTCAACGACCTGGACCGCTATCACCTGGTGCTGGATGTCCTGGCCCGGCTGCGCCATCCGGTGCCGAACGCCGATGCCATCGGCGATCGGATGCGCGCCAAACTGGCCGAGCATCACGATTACGTCCGTGCCCACGGCCAAGACATGCCCGAGGTGCGCGAGTGGAAATGGAATCCCAGCCAACAGGCCAACGCCTCGCCCGACGCCGCCCGGCGGTAGGGGGGGTGAAGGCGGAGGTCCATCATGCCCCCATCACCCCCGCTCGGTCCGATCCTGACGATCAACGCCGGCTCGTCGAGTCTGCGTTTCGCGGTGTACGACGACGGAACGCCCCCGAAGCGGCGGTGGGCCGGACGAATCGAAAGGATCGGCCTGAGCGGATCGACCATGACGCCCTACACAGGCGAATCGGCTTCGGAGCCGGTCGCGGTGTCGGCCGCAGACCACCTCGCCGCCGGCGCGGCGATGGTTGATTGGCTCGAGGGCCAGCTCGATTCCCGTACGCTCATCGCCATCGGGCACCGCATCGTCCATGGCGGCCCGCACTACGACCGGCCGGGGCGGATCGACGAAGAGATGATGGAGGAGTTGCGCCGCATCAGCCCGTGGGATCCCGACCATTTGCCGCCGGAGCTGGCTTTGGTCGGCGACATGGCCTCGCGGTTCGCCGGTGTGCCGCAGGTCGCGTGCTTCGACACCGCGTTCCATCGTCATATGCCCGAGGTGGCCAAGCTGGTCGCCCTGCCGCGCCGGTATCGGGAGATGGGGGTGCAGCGTTACGGCTTCCACGGGCTGTCGTATGCCTTCGTGCTGGGCGAATTGCGCCGATTGGCGGGGGATGAGGCGGCCCAAGGACGGGTGATCCTCGCGCACCTCGGCAACGGCGCCAGCCTCGCGGCCGTCCGCGACGGGGTGGGCGTGGAGACGACGATGGGATTCACCCCCGCCTCGGGCGTGCCCATGGGAACCCGCAGCGGCGACCTCGATCCGGGATTGGCGCGGTTCATCATGCAGCGCGATGGACTATCGCCCGAGCAATTCGACGAGATGGTCCACCATCGCTCGGGACTGCTGGGCGTCTCCGGCATCAGCCCGGACATGCGCGACCTGTTGGCGCGGCGGAGCGCCGACCCCCGCGCTGGCGAAGCCGTCGATTTGTTCGTGTATCGCGTGAAAAAAGCGGTTGGCGCGTTGGCCGCGGTGCTTGGAGGATTGGATACGCTGGTCTTCACCGGCGGCATCGGTGAACACGCGGCGCCCGTCCGCGCCGGCATCTGCGACGGCATGGGGTTCCTGGGCATCGAGCTCGATGCGGCGGCCAACGCCGCCGACGCCCCGGTGATCTCCTGTCCCGACGGCGCGACGGTGCGAATCATCCCCACCGATGAGCAGTGCCGCATCGCCCAGGCCGTCCGCGAGGTTTTATGCGACGGCGAGGGGTAACGCCGCGGATGAATGGTGCGGCGGGGGGGAGTCGCCGGTCGCTCCGCCTCGCCATCGGGCGCCGCCGGGCGCTTCGCATCGGCACAGGGCGCCGCCATCCGCTTCGCATCGGCATCGGACGCCGCCATTTGCCTGGCCTCGGCAGCGGGCGCCGCCGGTCGCTCCTCATCTTCATAGGTCCGCGACACCCGCTGCCGCGCCATGGCCGTCACATTCCGCTTCGCCGGCGCAGATACCCCCGCACATCGTCGGCCAGCGACGCCTCCAGGGCGGCATCGCGCCCGATGGCGTACCAGTAGGCGTTGGGGATCGACTCGCCGGCGTCATCCAAACGCGTGGGGTTCGGCGAGCCGCGCAGCACGTCGCGGTATTGGCTTACCGACGTGATCCGCCGTTCGGCCAGGCTTTGTCGCTCGATCAGCACCTTCGGCGACACGGTGTACGACCCCTCGTCGTCGCGGGCGAACTCGAAGCGGATCGTGCGGCGCTCGGTGGCCAGCGACGATTCCGCCAAATCGGCGCCATCCACTACGTCATGGCGCCAGATCTCCCAGAACTGTCGGCTGAGCAGCGGTTGGGTGGTCAAAATCCCTTGACGGAAGTCCCGACGGTCGATGTCGAACAGCCGCGACCGGGCGGCGTCCTCGGCGGCGTCCCACAAGGTTTGGAATCGCCAGTGCCCGACGCTCGCCGTGGCGGGTCGGTCCAACCAATATCCGGCATCCGCCATCGCCGGATCGACCGCGGTGGCGGGGCGTGTGGCGCCGGGATCGGATCGCCCGCCGACGCATCCGCCGACGAAGAGCAACCCAACAATCGAAGATGCCATCGCGCGCCGGATCATCGTCCCATCGCTTCTCCCGGCAAGGTGATGTGGGACGGCGAGGGTCATATCGCCTCCCCCGGCACGGTGATGTCCGCCGGCGGGGGGGGGGCCACCGGAAGCGCCGGCGCCGCGTCGTCGGCCTCCGTCCAGTTCTCGCCGACGGTGTGCACCAGGATGCCGTTGAGCGTCCCCGGCGTCCCCAGCGACGCCCCGGCCACGATCACGATGCGGTCGCCGACGCGGGCGAACTTCCGGCGCCGCACCAGCTCGTCGACATCACGCACCAAGCGGTCCATGTTCGCCGGCGGAAGCAGTTCCTGCGGCAAAACACCGAAATGCAGGGCCATCCGGCGCAGCGCCCGATGGTCGCTCGACAGCGCCACGATCGGCACGGGAAAGCGGCTCTTGGAGAAGATCCGCGCCGTCGCCCCGGTCTGGCTATAGACCACGACGAGCGTGACTTGCAGATCCTCGACCATCCGCAGCACCCCCGCGGCGATCGCCACCGAGAACCGCAGCGCCGCCGGCGTCGGCCGTCCGCCGGGATTCGCCGGCGGATGCTCGATGAGGTATTCCTCCGTCACCTCGGCGATGTGGCTCATCATGTGCACCGCCGCGACCGGGAACTTGCCCACCGAAGTCTCCCCCGACAGCATCACCGCGTCGGTGCCGTCGAAGATGGCGTTGGCCACGTCCGACACCTCCGCCCGCGTCGGCGTCGCCTCGACGATCATGCTCTGGAGCATCTGCGTCGCCACGATCACCGGCTTGCCCGCCGTGCGGCAGCGCCGGATGAGGTCCTTCTGGATGATCGGCACCTGGGCCACGTCCATCTCGACGCCCAGATCCCCGCGGGCGACCATGAGGCCGTCGCTGGCGTCGAGGATCGCGTCGATTCCGGTGATGGCCTCGGCCTTCTCGATCTTGGCGATCAGGTGGATGTCCGTCACCTTGTTCCGCAAATGCTCGCGGAGAAGCTGCAAATCCTCGGCCCGGCGGACGAACGACAGCGCCAGGTAATCCAGATCGTTCTCGATCGCCCAATCCACGCATTGCCAATCGCGGTCGGTGATGCTGGGGACGTTGATGGCGGTGTTGGGCAGGTTGATCCCCTTGGAGCTTTTCAGCACGCCGCCGACGGTGCAATTGCATCGCAGTTCGTTGTACGTCTTGTCGGTGCAGACGAACCGCAGCATCCCGTCCTCGACCAAGAGCCGGTCCCCGACCTCCACATCGTCGATCAGACCGCGATAGGTGCAGCTCACCCGTCCGCCGGCGCCGAGGATTGGTTGGCGTTGGATCACCAACTCATCGCCCACGGCAATCGGCATCCCGCCGGTTCCCCCCTCGTCGGCCACCTGCCCCAGGCGGATCTTCGGCCCGCACAGGTCGCCCAGCACCGCGATCGGCTGGTCGTGCCGCGCCGCGGCCTCGCGGATCACCCGCAGCGTCTGCAAATGCTGGTCAAGCGTTCCGTGCGAGAAGTTCAGCCGGCAGACATCCACCCCGGCCTCGAACAGCCGGAAAACGGTGTCGGCGTCGGCGCACGCCGGCCCCATGGTGGCGAGGATCTTCGTGCGAATCATGCGTTGCCCGTCCCGATCGGTTGGTTCATCCCCGGATGATACCGACAAGCCCGCCCCGCGAAAGGCCGGCCCTTGCCGGCGCCCCCGGCGGGTCTCCGTCAATCGGCCTCGGCGCCCGCCAGTTCCATCTCCGAATCCATCGCCGCCACCTCGTCCAGCGGCGCCTCGGCCTCCTCGTCAACCCTTGCGAACAGTTGGCGCTGCTCCATCCGCCGCTTGCGCCTGGTACCGACGCCGACGAACTCCGCGGCGGCGCTCCCCAGCAGCCGCTCGAGATCCTCCAGCAGCGCGACCGTCGGTTGGATCGACAGCGCCGACTCGAGCTTGATGAGCACCTTGCGCCCGTCATGTTCGATCTCGACGAACACCGGGCAGTTGCCGCGGTGCGCCGTAAGCAGCGTGCGGATCTCCGCGAGTTTGGCCGGGTCGTCCAGGGTCGAATCCGGCTTCAGCAGCAGCCCCGTCGATAGCCGGGCGACGGCGTCGTCGATGCCGATGATGTCGTTGACGATCAGGCACGGCGTCTCGCGGCGCTTGTCGATCCGTCCCTTCATGAACACGATCCGCTCGTTGGCGATCACCCCGCCGCCGGATTGAATTTCCTCGAAGGAGTCGGCGAAGACCATCCCGTCGATCTGCCCCTCGGGATCCTCGAGCGTCACCACCGCCCACTGCCGGCCGGCCGAACGACCGCTCTTGGCGACGTTCTTCTTGACCCGCGCGATCATGCCCCCGATCGTCACCTCCGAGCCTTCCGCACGTCCCATCGCCTCGCGCGTGGTGTCGCTGCCATATCGCTCGATGTTTCCCTGATGCTCGGTCAGCGGGTGGCTGGTGATGTAGAACCCCAGCGTCTCCTTCTCCAGCGCCAGCAGCTC
>JBBSAF010000187.1:0-5669 GCA_038252525.1 Tepidisphaerales bacterium | reverse complement strand
GTTCCATCGCCGATGTCGTTCTGCACCTGCTCGCCGTCGCCGATTCGCATGTGCCAGTTGCCGCAGCGGACCGCGAGGGTCTCGAAGTGCCCCCACACCTCCGTCGGCCACTCCCCGCCCATCTCCCCGGCCACGACATAGTGGCTGAAATCCCCGGTGAATCGCAATCGCGGCAGCCGGCGGGCGACCTTCACCGTGCGGCGAAGATCCTGCGTGACGCGCCCCCGGTGGGTCTCGACGAAAAACGGCAGCCCCGCGGCATTGACGACCTCGTACATCACATCGAGCGCATCGACGATCTCCGAAGCGCCCTTGAGGGCGCCGAAGACCTGGGCGCTGACATACTGCGCGCCCATTCGGACGGCCAAATCCAGCGGGCGATGCAGGTCGTCGGGTTCGGTGACGAACGTCGCAAAGCCGAACTCCAGCCCGCGCTGGCGGAGCTTGCCGGCCAACTCATCGGCCTCCGCCGCCGACTCGACCGAGGCCTCAAATCCCCCGAACCCGGCCCCGGCGACGGCGTCGAGGCGTTGGTCGGCATTCCACTCGGTCTTCCCGCGCGGCAATCCGCTGAGCGCCCACATGTTGTACTGCACGCGCAACCGCGGCGGACTGGAAGATCCGTCATTGACGACATTGCGGAATTTCATGGGGTCGATTGAAGTGCAAGGGCGCGGGGGAGTCAAGGCGAACCGCACCCGGACGGGGCGATTCGCCAGGGCGACGACCTTCACGCCCCCGACGACCGCCCTCCCGTCCCGCCGGCGATCCCCATCGAGCCGCGACCGCGTGCGAAGGCGTTGGGGTGCAAATATTCGCTCCCTGACGGCCGCGGCTCGTAAGAGCATCCGGCGCGCGAGCGTACCCCCCCCCCGCCGCGTTCGCCCTCAGCGACGGCCGCCCCATTCCCGTTTCGTCTCCCGTCGGATCCGCTGGCCGACGTTCACGAACGTGTCGCACCACAGCACCCCCGAGCGATCGGCGATGTGCCGGCAGACCGCTTCGTGGGTGTCCCGACGCACGTTGATGCCGTGCCCGCCGCCCACCCCGTGGAACATCAGCACGCACCAGTGGCCGGCCTCCACCGCCCGGTCGATGATCCCGGCGATGGCGCCCGCCGAATGCGACTCGCGCAGGCAGAACGCCGGCACGAAGTTCATATCCACCGTCATCGGATCGGCCGACCGGTCGCCGCCGGCGCGGGCCGCCGGAAACAGCCGATCCATCATCGGACGGATGCTCACGCGGTCCGGCCCGACGAAATCCTCGCAACACGGATACGCCAGCGACCGCACCCCCCCAGCCACCCCGACCACCTCGTCGATTTCCCGGTTGGCCTCCACCAACTCCGACTCCATCCGCGAAAGGCTGTACGCCTCCAACGAGAAGTTCGGCTTGGTGAAGCCATACCGGATCGAACACGGATGATGCCGCGTGTGGTTCCCCAGCTCATGCCCGCGCGACGCCGCGGCGGCCCAGTCCCCCCGCCGCTCGGCCCATGCCAAGCCCGTCACCGTCGGCACATAAAAAGTCCCGCGCAGCCCCGCCGACTCCAGATCCGCCATGGCGAAATCCAGATGCTCGGCCAACGCGTCGTCATACGTCAGGCTGACGGCCCCGCGACGTCCGCAGTCAAACAGTCCATCCATGGGGGGCCAAGCAGTAGGCAGTTGGCAGTTGGCAGTTGGCAGTTGCAGAGAAAGCAAATGCCTTCTCCGTCTTCACTTGCAACCTACAACCTCGAACGGTAGGCGGTAGGCGGAAGGAAAGTAGGCGGAGAAGACACAGGAGGTATCGCGCCCCACCCGCAACTCGCAACTCGCAACTCGCAACTCGCAACTATCAACTACCAACCCCCCATCGTCCCTTCACTCCGCCTGTCCCTTCGACAGGTCATACACCCACCCTTGGTTCGCCGGCGTCCAGTCGATCAATTCCTCGGGCTTGAAGAACAGCCCCAGTTCCCGCGTCGCGGCCTCGGGCGAATCGCTGCCGTGGATCAGGTTGAAGCTGTTGGACACCCCGAAATCCCCGCGGATCGTGCCCGGCTCGGCCTTCGACCCGAACGTCGCGCCCATCATCTTCCGCGCCACCGCGATCACATCCTTGCCCTCGAGCGCCAATGCCACCACCGGCCCGCTCGTCATGAATCGCAACAGCCCCTCGTAAAACGGCTTGCCCTTGTGCGACTCATAATGCCTCTCGGCCAGCGCCATCGAAATCTTCATGAGCTTCATGCCCGCGATTTTCAGCCCCTTGGCCTCGAATCGCCCGAGAATACCCCCGCAAAGCCCGCGCTGGACCGAATCGGGCTTCAACAAAATCAGCGTGCGTTCCATGATGGTTTCCCTTCATCAAGAGTCGTGTCGGCCCCCGGCGGCGAAATGGTATGGCAGATCGCCCCCGCCCCGCAAGACGACGATTGCCCGACAGGACGACGATTGCCACGACGGATTGCCCCGACGGAGTGCCCCGGCGGCGCTTGGCCCATGCCCACGTCGCGACGTTCAAAGACCGCCCCGCAAGCCGACGGCGATTGCCCCGACGGCGCCGGGCGGACATAATGACTCTCGTGCGGGCGGGGGCGGTTGGTTTTCATCGGGAGCATGACATGACGCGTCGAACCTGTGTGATGGAATCGCTCGAATGCCGAACCCTCCTCTCGGCCACGCCCAGCGCCGTGATCCTCGCCGACCAACAGGCCGTCGCCAACGCCGTCGCCAACCTCGCCGACACCCGCGCCGCCTGCCAAACCAAGCTCGCCGGCGACCGGGCCGCCATCACCAACGCCTGGAAACAAAATCCCACGCAGGTGGCCAGCCTTCGCACGACGTACCGCGCCGCCCTCCAGGCCCAGCGCGACGCCATCAACGTCGCCCGCGTCGATCTGCTCGCCACCCGCGCCCAGTGGCTGACAACCTATCGCGCCGACATCCAGGCCGTCCTCGCCGCCCGCGGCAACCCGACCGCCCTGGCCACCGCCCAAGCCACGTTCGCCTACGACCGCATCGAATACCGCCGGCGCATCACCGACGGAACCGCCGCCGTTACCACCGCCCGCCTCCAAGGCCGCTCTTCCATCCAGGCCGCCTACCGCAACCTATACCGCGCCCAGGTGCTCGGCGGGTCGAGCGTGCAAAACGCCAAATCCAACTACCGGTCGGATATATCGAGTTGCAATTCGTCGATCACCGTCGCGGCCCGGCAGGTCCAGTTCAGCCAACAGCGATTGGCCCAGGATCGGGCGCTGGGGTTGTGATCGGTCTCTGAATGCCGGGGCAAAGATTTCAAAGTCGCAAAGAGGCAAAGAAGAATGGGGAATGCGGGCAGTGCCACGCCCGTGGGGGACATCAGGTGGGTGACTACAGGAAAAACCAGGGGGGCGAGGCGGAGATGCCGACAAAAAAACGCGTGGGCGTCACCGTTCGCACCTCCACTCGATGATTTTCCCGTCGCGGGGGCGCCCCGCCGCCGTTGTTACGCACAAGTCACCGGCCAACCGCTGTGATTTTCACGTCGCGGGGGCGCCTCGCCCCTCGTTTTTATACACAAGTCACCGGCCAACCGCCGTGGTTTCCCACGTCGCGGGGGCGCCTCGCCCCCGTTTTTCCAGTTCAAGCCGATGAGGACGGCGCTCAATGGGGGGTTTCACAACCTCCAAACCCATCTTCGCCCGGTGGTCCTCCCAGTACGAGGCCGAGGCGGCCCCGCGACAGGGGGACTGCCACCGGTGATGGCGGCGACGGACTTGTGAATAACAACGGATCGCCCCGTCTGCTTCCCAACCAACCCGATCCCCCGCGCGCGCCTCCACCCAACGCCCCCCCGCTTTTGCGATCTTTGCCTCTTTGCAATCTTCGCCCCCGTCTCCACTTCGGAATCTTCCCACCTATATCGACGACAAAATGTGCGTGATGTCTCCGTCCCGCATCACATATTCCTTCCCCTCGGCCCGCATCTTCCCCGCCGCCTTGATCGCCGGTTCGGTCTTGTGTTGCCGCAGATCGTCCAGCGTATAAATGTTCGCCCGCACGAATCCGCGTTGCAAATCCGTGTGGATCACCCCCGCCGCCTCCGGCGCCGTCGCACCCACCGGAATCGTCCACGCCCGGATCTCATCCGGCCCGCTCGTGAAGAAACTGTGCAGCCCCAGCAGCCGATACGCCTCCCGCGCCAATGTCGCCAGCGCCGGCTCGGCCAATCCCATGCTCTCCAGCATCTCCTGTCGATCGCCCTCTTCCAATTCCGCCAACTCCGCCTCCAGCTTGCCGCACACCGGCACCACGCCCCCCTCCTCGGCCGCCGCCCGCGCCGCCACCGCCTTCACGAACGCCCCTTGCCCGTGGATGTCGGCCTCATCGACATTCGCCACATACAGCACCTTTTTGGCCGTGATCAGCCCCAGCCCGCGGACGAGCTTCTTCTCCTCGGTGTCCAATTCCATCGCCCGCACCGCCTTGCCGGCGTCGAGCTGATCCCGGCATCGCCGCAGGATCGCCGCCCGGGCCGTGGCCTCCTTGTCGCCGCTGCGGGCGAGCCGTTCGGACTTGTCCAGCGACGACGAGACCGTCTCCAGGTCCGCCAGCGCCAGTTCGGTGTCGATGGTGTCGATGTCGCGGAGGGGGTCGATCTTCCCCTCGACGTGGGTGATGTCCGGGTCCTCGAAGCACCGCACCAGGTGCAGCACCGCATCGACTTCGCGGATGTGGCTCAGGAACTTATTGCCCAGCCCCTCGCCGGTGCTGGCCCCCCGCACGATCCCCGCGATGTCCACCACCCGCAGGCTGGCGTAGATGACCTTTTTGGTCTCGACGAATTGGTTGATGACCTTCAGCCGCGGGTCCGGCACCGCCACCACCCCGACGTTGGGGTCGATGGTGGCGAACGGGTAATTCGCCGCCAGCGCCCCCGCCGCCGTCAGGGCGTTGAACAGCGTGCTCTTGCCGACGTTGGGCAGACCGACGATGCCGACTTCCAAGGCCATGGGTTCATCCGATGCTGAATATATGTAGGAAACCGGACCGGTCCCGCGACCGATCCGAAGCCCCACACTATAGCGAAATAACCCCCGCCGCCCATGGCCCGGTTTCCCCTTGGCGGCGACGGCGTTCACATCCCGCCGCCCATGCCCCCCCCGCGCTCTTGGCCACGAGCCGCGGCCATAAGAGAGTGGCTTACCCTGCCCATGGCGGAGGCACCCCCCCCGCATCGCACCGCGCCGAGGCTCTCTTCCCGTCGCGGGGACGCCTCGCCTCCATTGTCATCCAGAAGCCCCCGTCGCCCGCCGCAACTCTTTTAGCTCAGCCGCCCCGGCTGAGAGGCCGTTAACTTTTCCCATCGGGGACAAAAACACCCCTTTTTTTTGGCTGATAACGAGGCTTTTTCCGGAAATTCAATAAATTCACAAACTCTGAGTGAATGGAGGTTGGCTTGCTCACGTGCGGAAAACGGGGACATGCGGAAAAAGGGGACAGCTACTTTTATTTGCCGCCCTGTTTTTCCACGATGAAACCCCTTCCCCTTCATGCGTGCGGAAAAAGGGGACAGGTATGCTCTGTCTCGATCCTTGGATATGCAGCGCGGTTTTAAGGCGTTGCGCCGACCTCTTCCCTGCTTTTCGGACGTGCGAGGCGGTCCTCGGCATGCGTTCCAGTCCAAAAGAGCCTTCG
>JBBSAF010000186.1:0-5681 GCA_038252525.1 Tepidisphaerales bacterium | reverse complement strand
GCGGGGGGTGTTGCCGCTGGAGTCGTTCCATGTGCCGGGGACGCTGGCGGCGCGGGTGCGGTCGGGACGGTTCACGGTGCGGATCAACAGCGATTTCGAGGCGACGATGCGGGGGTGCATGGCCGACCGGGCGGAGGGGACGTGGATCAACGAGGATTTGATCGCGGCCTATGTGCAATTGCATGAACTGGGATTGGCGCACAGCGTCGAGTCGTGGCGGGAGGGGCGGCTGGTGGGCGGGCTGTACGGGGTGTCGCTGGGGGGGGCGTTTTGCGGGGAGAGCATGTTCCACCGCGAGACCGACGCCAGCAAAGTGGCGTTGGTGGCGCTGGTGGGCCGGCTGCGGGAGCGGGAGTTCGTGCTGTTGGACACGCAGGCGAGCACATCCCATCTGGAGCGGTTCGGCTGCGTGGAGATATCGGCCAGGGAATACCTGGGGAAGTTGCGGGGGGCGATGGGGTTGGAGCGGAGGTTTGATTGAAGGGGGTAGGGATGGTTGCGAGTGGTGGGTTGCGAGTTGCGAGTTGGGAGATGGGGAGGGTTGTGAGTCGTAAGTTGTAAGTGAAGCCTCGAAAATTGTTTATCGTCTTTCTGCCAACTGCCTACTGCCTACTGCATCTCATCATATCCATGATGTTTCATCCAGGGGGATTGGCGGACGGATTGGTAGAAGGCGGCGAGTTCGGGGTTTTTGAGGAAGGCGCCGGCGCGGGCGGGGTTGACGGTGGCGACGGCGGCGTCGAGGGCGGTGTCGGTGACGTTGGGAAGCTCGCAGAAGTCGGCCAAGTCCTTGAGCATGGGACGGGGGTTGGCGAGGAACTGTTCGTAGATGACGGTGGTTTGGGGGTTGGGGAGGATCTTGAGGCCGTCGTGGGCGCGGGCGACGTACGTTTCCCAGAGGGAGAATCCGCCGGCGAGGTCGAGGCAGCGGGATGAGCCGCGATAGCCGGCGCGCTGGAGGCGGGATCGGGTGCTGGGACGGTTGAAGCGGCGGTCGAAGTGGGCTTGGCGCTCGGCGAGGAGCTTGCGCTCGCGGTGGGCGAGGCTGGCGGCCACGTCGATGCCGTTGCGGACGATGTTGATGAGCCGGGCGCGGGGGAAGATTTTCAGCCAGAGGGGAAGGGTGAAGACGTTGCGGGGGTCCTTCCAGCCCCAGCGGTGGTCGAATCGTTCGATGGACTTGGCGGACCGGAAATGGCGCTGGCCGAGGAAGCGTCGGACGGGCTTATTACAGAGGTCGGCGGCCATGCAGCGGACGGACATGTCGGCGGCGTCGGGGTGGTCGAGGAAGGATAGGAACGGCTCGGGGTTGTCCCAGGCGGCGTTGACGTTGGCCAAGAGTAGGTCGTTGACTTCGAGGAAGTAAATGGCCTCGTGATCGCCTTGGACATCGGCGCCGAGGAAGAGGCCGAGGCGGTCGAGGAGCTGGGCGATCAGGGTGGTGCCGGAGCGGTGCATGCCCAGGAGGATGACGGGTTGATGGAGGGGTTGGAGGATCATGGGGAGGGTTGTGGATTGTGGATTGGGAGCGGGGGAGGGTTGTAAGTTGTAGGTTGAGGACGGATGTTTCAATTCTTCTACGGCTATGCTCCGTCCGCCTACCACCAAGGTTGCAAGTTGTAAGAGGGGAGGCGGGGGCATTGGGGGTTGGGGGGCGCTGTTGCACAACGCCGGCTCGTGAGGAGCGAGAGGATGCCCGGTCCCGCACGGTGGGGGCTGGTGGGGAGGGGCGGCGGTGGGGCCTCCCGCGACAAGGGGAGGGGACGCCGTTGACCCCCTCGCGGCCGGCGGAAAACGACGGAGCACGGACCACCGACTCCTCATCCGATGATGTTGCCGTTGACTGAACCGCGGATGATTTTGCGGACGATGGGGGCGCCGGCGATGGTCGATCCGGCTTCGACGTTGCCGGAGACGACCAGGCTCATGAGCGGGCCGGAGACGATGGCGTTGACGCCGGAGAGGATGGAGCCGCGGGTGCTGAGCATGCCCATGTTGGCGGCGGTGATGGAGAGGGCGTCGGCGCCGTCGCCGATGTTGCCATCGACGACGATCTGTCCGATGCGTCCGTAGGGCGCCCGGATGGAGCCGAAGAGGTTGCCGTTGGCGATGCGGACGAGGTTGATGTTGCCGCTTTGGCTGAGGAGGGTGGCGGTGGGCAGGAGGCTGCCGGAGAGGATTTGGAAGACGCCGATGTTGCCGTTGGCGGTGATGTTGGCCGCGACGTTGCCGCCGATGACGCGGACGGCGCCGAGGTTGATGCCGACGTTGACGGGGGCGGTGAGGACGTTGGGGCCGGTGGCGGCGTCGGCGGTGGCGAGGATGTTTTGGAGGGTGCCGGAGACGTTGACGGTTCCGTCGATGCGGCCATTGACGCGGAGGGTTCCGAGGCTGCCACCGATGCCGATGTCGGAGGCGAGGACGGCGCCGGGGATGCGGGAGGCGCCGACGATGATCTGGTTGACGTTGCCGGTGATGGAGAGGGTGTCGCCGGCCTGGCCGAGGGTGTGGCTGGAGATGATGGAGCCGACGTTGCCGTTGACGGTGAGGGAGCCGTTGGCGAGGGCTCCGCCGAGTCGGAGGGCACCGAGGGCGAAGGCTCCGTTGCTGCCGACGATGGTGACGTTGCCGGCGAGGTTACCGCCGACGAAGAGTTGGCCGATGCCGACGGATGCGAAGACATCGCCGATGAGGTCGCCGGCGACGCGGAGTCCGGCGATGCGGCCATTGGGCCCGACGGCGTTGATGTAGGAGCCGTTGCCGAGGGTTCCGCGGATGAAGGTGTTGGCGATGGGTCCGGCGACGTTCACGCCGAGTCGGAAGACATCGGTGGCGGGGGCGAACGGTCCGATGCGACCGGTGGTGATCTGGAGGCCGTCAATGAGGCCGCTGGTTCGGACGGAGCGGATGGAGTTGGCGAAGTTGAGGGCCATGGAATAGGGCGCTTGGTTGGCGCCGACCTGACCGATGGGGTTGGTGGGGGAGGCGGTGGTGGCTCGGGAGCGGATTTGGTAGGCGACGACGGCGCCGAGGTCGCGGGAGCCGAGGGCTTGGACATCCTGGAGGACGCCGGAGTCGGTGACTCCGTTGATGACGGGGTTGGCGGCGGAGGTTCCGAGGTAGCCGTGGAGGTCGTTGAAGCTGGAAAGCGATTTGCCGCTGAAGGGATCGAAGGCGGTGCTGGTGAGGGTGTCGTAGGGGACGAACTCGCTGAGTCGGACGGTGGGGGAATAGAAGCTGGTGGGGATGTTCATGCCGTTGCCTCGGGCGTAGAGGCCGCCGAGGGAGGAGCCGGCGTTGATGCGGGTGTCGCGGATGCCGTAGCCGGCGGCGCTGATGGAACCGATGGAGTAGTTGGCCGGTTCGGTGAAGGCGCTGTTGAGGATGCCGAAGCCGTTGACGTTGATTTGTCCGATGCCGGCGGCGACGAAGGTGGAACCGATGATTCCGCCGGCGCCGTTGAGGTTGATGGCGCCGAGGGCGAAGGTGGGGGTGTTCTGGGTTCCGACTTGGCCGGGAGTGGTGAAGGGACGGCCGGGCTGGCTGTCGGCGATGTCGGAGATGACGCCGACGAAGGCGTCGATGATGGAGCCATTGGTGAGGTTGATGGCGCCGATGCCGGAGGCGGCGCGGGGGTTGGCGGGATCGATGGTGAGTGATCCGGTGGAGACGACGGAGCCTCGGATGTCGGATCCGAGACCTTGGTTGGTGATGGAGGCGATGCGTCCGGTGGCATAGAGGCCGGCGTCGGCCCAAGCGGAATCGGCTCGGGGGCCGGTGGCGGAGGTTCGGGTGCCGGAGCTGGCGAGGCCCTCGCCGATGTTGACGTTGAGCATGTCGCCGCCGGAGAAGATGGGGGCGTTGATGCCCTCGAAGACGCCGGCGACGTCGATGCGGTCGGCGTTGGGCAGGAGGTTGATGATGTCGCCGGCGATGTTGAAGTTGCCGACGCCCATGGCGGCGCGGGCGGTGAGGAGGTCGCCGGTGAGGATGACGCCGATGCGTTGGTCGCTGAAGGGGAAGGTGTTGGTTCCGATGATGGCGGGTCGGATTTGGGAGTCGGTGTTGTGGGAGGCGAGTCCGAGGGAGGCGCCGGCGAGTTCGCCGACGGTTCCGGCGCGGAGCTGGACGATTTCGCCGCCGGTGGAGTTGGTGATGGAGGAGAAGTTGCCGGAGGCGTTGAAGTCCATGACGTCGATTTTGGCCGAGCCGTTGAAGAGGACGCTGGCGCCGTCGGGGTCGATTCTGCGATAGAAGGGGCTGTTGGGGAAGCGAACGAAACGGGGATCGGTGACAAAGCCTTGGCCGGAGCCGGCGACGACGATTTCACCGATTTCGGACGAGAGGCGGGGACCGGCTCCGGCTGCGGAGATGGTGACGACGGGAGGCGCGGTGAGGGTTCGGCCGTTGCCGGCGGTGGCGGGAAGGGGGACGCCATTGACGGTGACGCGGACGACGGCGACGCCGCCGCTGCCGCGGATGGGGAGCGCGACGACGGAGATTTGGCCTTGGTTGTAGAGGGTGGAGCCGGCGAGGTTGGGGTTGTAGAAGGGATTGACCTGGTTGAGGGGGGCGATGGTGATGATGGCGCCGGAGTCGTCGGTGAGGGTGACGGGGGCGCCAAGGTCGTAGGTGGTTTCGATGGGGGCGCCGCCGCCGAAGAAGGCGTCGTTGTAGACATCGCCGGTGGCGTGGACGTAGCGGACATTGCCGCCGGGGCCGGTGGTGATGGTGGGTCCGCCGAGGGCGATGGTTCCGATGTCGCCGACGGAGTCGATGAGGTCGATGATTCCGTCATTGCCGCGGTTGTCGGCGTTGACGGAAAGGGTGACGGCGCCGGCGGTCCCGATGGAGGCTCCGCGGAGGGTTCCGAGGGCGCGGCCGGCGAGGACGTTGCCGTGGAAGTCGCCGGCGGCGTCGATGAGCTGGTAGTCGAATCCGACGGGGGTGGTGGGGGCGGCGAGGTTGAGGTCTCCGACGGTGGACTGGATGAGTCCGACGCTGACGGCGGCGAAAGGGGAGGGGCCGGGGGAGAGGAGGCCGACGCCGCCGAGTTGTGCGCCGACGATGGCGCGGACGCTTCCGGCGAAGGCGGCGACGGTGTTGGTTCCGGAGGCGTCGATGATGTTTCCGGCGAGGAGGGCGCCGAAGTCGCCGGCGTCGGTGGAGAAGGTGGCGGTGGAGGCGTCGTCGAAGATGGAATTGGCGGCTTGGACGCCGCCGAAGGAGACATCGCCGGCGTCGATGGTGAGGGTATAAGCGCCGCCGAGGAACTCGGACTGGAGCTGGAAGCGGTAGACGCCGGGGGTGGCGGCGGTGAATTGGACGGGACCGGTGGCGGTGCTGGCGACCTGTCGGCCGTCGGCGTCGTAGATGACGACGACGAAGTTGGTGGTGGCGACGGTGACGCGCTGGCCGCCCATGAGGGCGACGGCGTACCAGTCCTGGGTGTCGCCGGCAATGGGAGAAAGGGCGCCATCGACGGAGATCAGGGATTTCCTGGCGGCGGCGTCGGCGTGGGCGCCGAGGAGTTGGGCGGTGGCGAAGGAGTCGTTGCGGAAGGTGACGTTGTTGAACTGGCCGATCTGGAAGGCGGTGAAGCTGTCCTGGTCGGCGATGTTGCTCTCGAGCTCGAGGGAGGGGGTGGTGAGGCTGGGGGTGGGGACGCCGGGGAGGGCGGG
>JBBSAF010000185.1:0-5686 GCA_038252525.1 Tepidisphaerales bacterium | reverse complement strand
GGCGGAAGGAGGGTAGGCGGCAGGCGGAGAAGAAGGTGGGCGGAAAGGAGGGTAGGCGGCAGGCGGAGGAGAGGGGGGCGGGATGCGAAGAAAAACATACTCGCCGCTACTTCTCCGCCTACTTTCCTTCCGCCTACCGCCTACCGCCTTCCGCCTTCCGCCCACCGCCTACCCCAACTCCGTCGTGCAGAACTTGCAGCGGTGGGCCTTGAGGGGGATTTCCGAGAGGCAGTGGGGGCATTCCTTGACGGTTGGTTCGCTGGGGGCGGGGGCGGGTTCGGCCTTTTTGACCAGAAGCGAGACGATCTTCACAATGACGATGAAGATGGCGAGGGCGACGAGCAGGAAGTTGATCATCTCGCCGATGAAGTTGCCGTAGCGGATGGTCGAGCCGTTGATGGTGAAGCTGAGGCCGCCGAAGCGGCTGCCGGCGCTGCCGACGATGGCGCCGATGACGGGCATCATGATGTCCTGGACAAGCGACTTGATGACCGAGCCGAAGGCGGCGCCGATGATGACGCCGACGGCCAGGTCGATCATATTGCCCTTGAAAGCGAACGACTTGAATTCCTGCCAAAGATTCTTCATGACCGGATCCCTTGCAAGGGTCGCAACGGCGAGCGACCTCGGCAATATATCGCAAGGGGGTGGAATCGGTCCAGTGGGGTGCGGTTGGGTGACAGGGGGGGAGGAAAGTTGTGGGTTGCGAGTTGGAAGGAGGTTGCAGGTTGTAAGTTGTAAGTTGTAGGTTGTAGGTTGTAAGTGGAAGGCGTTGCCTACCTTCCTTCCGCCTACCGCCTACCTTCCTTCCGCCACTGACAACCGGCAACCGACCACTTCCTCGCTACACATGATGCGGGGTCATGCCGTCGCGGAGTCGGCGGAGGGTGTCGTGTTCGATCTGGCGGACGCGCTCGCGGGTCAGTCCGATGCGCAGGCCGATCTCCTTGAGGGTCATCGGCTCGTCGTTTTCGAGGCCGTAGCGGAGCTTGAGGATCTTGGCGGCGCGTTCGTCGATGTCGGCGAGCAGTCCCATGAGGTGGTCGATCTCGTCGTTCTCGAAGACGATCTGGTCGGGGGTGGGATTGTGGTCGTCGGGGACCAGGTCGTTGATCGTGATCTCGCCGTCGGCGCTGCCGGACTGGGTGGGGGAGTTGTAGGCCTTGACGGCCTTGCGGATGATCCGCAGCTTCTTGGGGGACATCTTCAGGTGGGCGGCCAGTTCGTCGGTCGAGGGGATGCGCCCCAGGCGGTCCTCGAGGGTCCGCATGGCGTGCTTGACCTTGCCGATCATCTCGACCATGTAGGCCGGGATGTGGATGGGTTGCACGCCGTTGATGAGGGCGCGTTTGATGGCCTGCTTGATCCACCAGGAGGCGTAGGTGCTGAATCGGCAGCCGTTCTCGGGGTCGAAGCCCTCGACGGCTTTGAGGAGGCCGATGTTGCCCTCTTCAATAAGGTCCGGGAGGGACAGGCCGCGTCCGACGTAGTTCTTGGCGATGTTGACGACGAGTCGGAGGTTGGATCGCACCATTCGCTCGCGGGCGGCGGGGTCGTTGTCGTTGATGATGCGACGGGAGAGGTCCTTTTCCTGATTCGCCGTCAAGAGCGGCAGCTCGTTGATCTGCCGTAGGTACAGTTGCAATCCGCTCATCACCGCAGCTGTTGCCATGGGAATCCGCCCGTGTTGGTCGTTGGTCCTGTCGGTCCAGAGGTTGCTTCGTCGCCGCGGCCGTCGGGGTTCGATCCCCGCCGCCGGTGGCGCCACCGATGGGACATCGGCAGGGACGGGGGCCGACTTTGGGGGGTGGGGCGGGATAGGGGGGATGGCGGCGGAAAAAATGGTTTTTCGCGCGGGTGGTGCGGTTTGGGAGGGATGCGCCGGGGGCACGGGCGGGACCGCCGGGTCCGTCGGCTTCCGCCTTCATGTCGCGAGGCCGCCTCGGCCCCGGCCATCGTCCGGCATGGGGCGCTTGGAGAGGGGACTGGAAGCGGCGGCCACGTTCGGCTTCATCCATCGGTGGAACGGATGAAAAGAGGGCGCGCGGCGCCTTGTTGTCATACACAACTCACCCACCGCCCCCGGCAATTCATGTAGCTCAGCCGCCCCGGCCGAGTGCCTGTCGGAATTGGGCGTCCGCGACTTGGATATGCCGGCAATTCATGTAGCTCAGCCGCCCCGGCTGAGTGAGTGGTGGTTGGCGTGTCAACGGGGGACACAGCCGAGGGCGGCTATGCCACATATCTCTGGGCAGGAGCGTAGTGGAGCGGGATTAGGCTTATCCATGGCAACGGGGGCGAGGCGTCAACGCGACAAGGGGAGGGAAAGGGGATCGTCCGCGGGGATGGGGCGGGCCGGATGAAAAGAAACGGGATCGCGCCGTCGAAACGGCGCGATCCCGGGTTGGGGTTGAAGTTGTCGCCGACGGGGTCGGCGGCTCAGCGGCCGAGGCGGATGTCGCCCAGGCCGTGGCTTTGTTCGCCGCCTTCGAGGCCGCCGCGGAGGCCGCGGCGTTCGGCGCGTTCGGAGCGGGCCTCCTCGCGGGCGTGCTCCTCCTGTGCCCACTGGGCGCGTTTGAGGGACAGCCCGATCTTGCGCTCCTCGGAATCGACGCGAAGGATTTTCACATCCATCTCCTGGCCGACCTTGAGCTCATCCTCGGGCTTTTCGATCTTCTGATCGGAGATTTCCGAGATGTGCAAGAGGCCCTCGAGACCGGGTTCGAGCTCCACGAAGACGCCGAAGTTGGCGATCTTGGTGACGTGGCCCTTGACGACCATGCCCGGACGGTAGTTCTCGGGGATGACCGTGACCCACGGGTCCTCCTGCATCTGCTTGAGGCCGAGGGCGATCCGCTGCTTTTCCTGATCGACGCTGAGGACGACGGCGCGGACGCTCTCGCCTTTCTTGAGCAGCTCCGAGGGGTGCCCGATCTTCTTGGTCCAGGACAAATCGCTGACATGGAGCAGTCCGTCGATGCCCTCTTCGATCTCGACGAACGCGCCGTAGTTGGCGATGTTGCGGACCTTGCCCTCGATGACGCTGCCGGGGGGGTACTTCTCGGCCACGCGCTCCCAGGGATTCTCCTCGACCTGCTTCATGCCGAGGCTGATCTCCTGCTTGTCCTTGTTGATGTCCAGCACCTTGACCTGAACGGGCTGGGCGACGGTGACGACCTCCGAGGGGTGGTTGATGCGCTTGGTCCAGCTCATCTCCGAGATGTGGACCAGGCCCTCGACGCCATCCTGCAACTTGCAGAACGCGCCGTAGGACATGATGTTGACGACCTCGGCCTGGTGGACCGAGCCGACCGGGTAGCGGGTCTCGATGTCCTCCCAGGGGCTGGCGTCCTTTTGTTTGAGGCCGAGGGCGATTTTTTCTTTTTCGGTGTCGATCGACAGGACCTTGACCTCGATCTCCTCGTCGATCTTGAGCATGTCCGAGGGGTGGTTGATGCGGCCCCAGGACATGTCGGTGATGTGCAGGAGTCCGTCGATGCCGCCGAGGTCGATGAACGCGCCGAAGTCGGCGATGTTCTTGACGGTGCCCTTGCGGACCTGGCCGATCTCGAGGCTGGACATGGTCTTCTTCTTCATTTCCTCGCGCTGCTGCTCGATGAGTTTGCGGCGGGAGATGACGATGTTGCGGCGTTCCTCGTCGATCTTGAGGATGACCGCGTCGATCTGTCGGCCGATCCAGTCGCTGATCTCGCCGGGGCGTCGGATGTCCACCTGGCTGGCGGGGAGGAAGACCGGGACGCCGATGTCCACGAGCAGCCCGCCCTTGATTTTCTTGGTGACCTTGCCCTCGACCGGGTCGCCCTCCTTCTTGGAGTTCATGATGGCTTCCCAGTTGATGATCCGGTCGGCCTTTCGCTTGGAGATCTTGACCAGCCCGGTATCCCCCTCGACATCCTCGAGCAGGACGCGGACCTCTTCGCCCATCTTGACGTTCTGAGGTTCGTCGAACTCGGTCTTGTCGAGGATTCCCTCGCTCTTGAGGCCGAGCTCGACGACGAAATCGTCGCCGACGATCGCCGTGACGCGTCCCTTGAGGATGGCGCCGGGGGTGAAGTCCTGGACCTCGTCGGATCCGATGAGCTTGGAGAGGTCATTGGCCGCGTCACCGAGGGCGTCGGTGACGGCGCTCTCGACATCGACATCGAGATCGCCGAGAGAATGGATGAGATTGAAATCGACCATGTGAAATAAGTTTCCCGCGTGGAACATTGAGCATTCAACGCCGGCAACCACGCGCTGCCGGCGTCCGTGCCTGGGGATGATCGCCCGGAACGCCCGGACGAAAGGGTAAACGGGCATTGTAGACGCCTTCCAACGCCGTTTCCAGTGCATTCGACGGGGATTTTCGACGGGGATTTCGGGGATTTCCCCCGACACTGCCGACGACACTGCCGGCGATCGCCCCCGGGTGCCTCAGTCGCCGTCCGATTCGGACGATAATCCGAATGGACGGCGGCCATGGGGGTCGGGCGTCCGGGAGAACCGCCGACCATGGACGCCAAGGCCCGCGCCGAACTCGACCGCGCCGTCGCCCGCAACGTGGCGTTGGTGTTGTCGTTGCCGTCGGCGGGGATGATGCGGCATTGCAAGTCGCGGTTTTTGGATTGCGACGACGGGGGCATCGTCATCGAATCGGTCCGCTCGGAGCGAATCCTGCTGGAATCGCTGGCCGGGACCGGCGCCTTGGCGGCCGTGAGCTTCAAGTCGGCCTTCGACCGGGTGATGTTCGCCGCGCCGATCGCGCGGTTGCTGGACGATCACCCGATTTCCGCCGAATTGTCGGCCGACGCCCTGCTGGTGGGGTTCCCCCAGAGCGTGAAAATCATCCATCGCCGCACCCATTACCGGGTGGCGCTGGGGACCGGCGCCGACTGGTCGATCCGCGTGTGGCGGATGCCCCCGCGGGCCCGGTTGGGCGACCGCCCGGCGACGGGGTCGCAGGTGATGGCGGAACTGCTGGACTTGAGCGTCGGAGGGGCCGGGGTGATCTTGGTCGGACAGGAAGGCGCCGCGCCGAAGGTCGATCCGGGCGACCGGTTGCGCGTGGAATTGAGTCGGGGGGAGCAAACCCTGCTGATCGAAGGCAAGATGCGTCTCCCGGCGCGCGGTCCGCGCCCGGATCGGGTGCGCGCCGGCCTCCAGTTCATCGGCTTGGAGACCGACATGACCGGTCGGCAAACGTCGGCGCTGCTGACCCGCATCGTCGGGGAACTGCAACGCGAGGAGTTGCGCCGGACGCGGTTGGGATTGGTGGGATGAGGGCGATCCGGGTGGGGGACGCCGAGGCCGTGGATATCGCGGTACATTCAGGTCGCGGGGGCGCCTCGTACCCGTTGTTATACACAAGTCAGCCACCCATCCGAAACCGCGATCTTGTCAATCCATAGGTAGCATAGCCGCCCTCGGCTGTGTCCCGCGGTGGCACGCCAAGCACCCTTCACTCAGAGTTTGTGAATTTATTGAATTTCCGGGGAAAAAGCCTCGTTTTCAGCCAAAAAAACGGGGTGTTTTTGTCCCCGATGGGAAAAGTTCACAGCCTCTCAGCCGGGGGCGGCTGAGCTACATGAAGCGGCAAGGGCAAAGCCCGACTTGGGCATAACAGCGAGGCGCCTCGCCCCCGTTTTTCCGCGTCAAGCCGATGAGGACGGCGCTCAACGGGGGTTTT
>JBBSAF010000184.1:0-5699 GCA_038252525.1 Tepidisphaerales bacterium | reverse complement strand
GCTCTGTCTCGATCCTTGGATATGCAGCGCGGTTTTAAGGCGTTGCGCCGACCTCTTCCCTGCTTTTCGGACGTGCGAGGCGGTCCTCGGCATGCGTTCCAGTCCAAAAGAGCCTTCGGATAAGGGTCGAGACAGAGCAGGACAGGTACTTTTATTTGCCGCCCTGTTTTTCCACGATGAAACCCCTTCCCCTTCATGCGGGCTCAGCGGCGCCGCGGGGGGAATTGGCACAGGGCGCCGAGCAGCGAGGCGACGAAGGACCTGCGGAACAACATCGTCGGGGCCAGGCCGGCGGCGTAAAGATGGGCGGCCAGCGCCTCCCGCCAATGCCCTTCCCGACGCGCGACGCAACCGAGATGAATCAATCGTGGCACATACGCCTTGGTCGCGAATCGCCGCGCTCGCCACGCGAGAAGCGGCCGGAACCGGCAATGGCGCTGGATCACCCGCAGGTGGCTGGCCAGCATCGGCAGGACGCGGGTCGAGGCGTTTTGCCCGTGGACCCGGTAATACAGCGCCGTTCGCGGCTCGTGCAAAAACCGGCCCATGCGCGACAGTCGCAGATACAGATCCCAATCCTCGGCGCCGCGCAATGACCGGTCGAATCCCCCGATCCGCGCCAACGCCCACCGCCGGATGAGGGTTTGCCCCGGCGACACAATCCATGAATTGAGCAGGAGTTGCCCATGGGCGTCGCCGGAGGGATGGCATTCGACCTTGAAGGTCTCGACGGGGCGCCCATCGGTGTCGATCACGGCATGGTCGCCATGGACCAGCACCGCGCCGGGATCGGCCCGCAAAGCGCCCACCTGCCAAGCCAGCTTGTCCGCCGGCCAAAGATCGTCCTCGTCCAGAAACGCGATCAACTCGCCGCGGGCGTGGCGCAAACCCAGATTGCGGGCGGCGCTGGATCCGGCGTTGGGTTGACGGAGATATCGAATCCGTCCGGCGTCGATCAGCGGGGCGAGATGTTCGGCCAAGCCGTGGGGCGAGCCATCGTCAACCACCAGGATTTCATGGTCCACAAAGGTCTGGGCCAGTACCGATTCGATGGCGGCGCGCAAATACCGCACATGGGCATACGCGGGAATGATGACGCTGACGCCGGGAACCATGTGCCGCCGCTCATATCGTCCACATCGCCAACACGGGAGCATTGAAGGCGACAGGCACTTTCAATTCGGGACATTCCCGTCGAAAAATAAAAGTACCTGTCCCCTTCATCGGTCGCAACTCGCGCCTCGCAGCCCGGTCACCGCTTGGCCGCCGCGATGGCCGCCGCGTAATCCGGCTCATGGGACAGCTCGGCGACGATCTGCCGATGGACGATCTTCCCGGCGCCGTCGATCACATAGACCGCCCGCGCGAGCAAGCCGTTCTCCTGTATCCGCAGCCCCCATTTGGCGCTGAACTCCCGGTCCTTGTAGTCCGACACCGTCGTCAGATGCTCGATCCCCTCGGCCGCGCACCAGCGCCGCTGGGCGAACGGCAGGTCCATGCTGATGGTCAGCACCCGCACGCCCGCCAGCCCGGCGGCCTCCTGATTGAACCGTCGGGTCTCGGTCGAACAGACCGACGTGTCCACCGACGGAACCGAGGCGATGATCCAGACCGTGCCGTCGCCGGGGGTGAAGGTGAAGGGTTTCATGTCCACCCCCACCGCGGTGAACGCCGGCGCGGTGTCCCCGACCGTGGGCGGATCGCCGGCCAAGGTGATCGCCTTGCCCCCCATGGTCACCGCCGGGCGGGTCGCCGGCGCGTCGGCCAATGCCATGGTTGCCATGGTCGCCATAAAAAATCCGATGATCGCCGCCGTCGAGATCGAACGCGTCATGATAGCTCCTTGTGCGTGTTGGCAAAGAGCATCATAGGCAAGCGGGACGTGCCTTGACACTTTAAGCCCCGCGGCCGCTTTCGGTCCTCGCCATACGGGCTTGATTGGTTTGGACTTCCGCGCGGGATCAAGCCACCGCCGCCACCCGCGTGCCCGACCGTCCCCCTGCACCGCGGCGCGGTTTGACGATGATCTTTGCTACACACACAGAGCAGGACGCAACCCGTTTCCATCCACCCCCGCGAAGGGCACGGGCACTTGCATTGTCAGGCCGGTTCGAGGTGGTCGATGTCGAGTTGGTAGACGCTGGTGATCTTGTCGCCGTCGCGCTGGACCTTGACGTGCAAGGTGCCGACGGCGCGGACTTGGCCGTCGATATAGGGGACGGTTTTGCCCTCGGCGACCCTCGATTGCACGAAATGCTGGATCTGCGGCGGGCCGGAGAAGCAGCACTTGGCGATCGAATAGCAGAGATCGAAGCTGCGGAGGCGGTTGGAGGCGCTGTTGGGCGCCCAGATTTGCCCCTCGACCCTCACGCGCTTGCCGTCCAAGGCCCGGAACTGCTCGGGGATGTCCTGCAAGGTGCCGTATTGCTGGTCGAAGGGGAAGGTGCTGATGGCCTTGAGATCGACGGCGAGGGTGCCGTCGGACAGATGCTCGATGCCGCCGGTGAACTGCTCGCGCAGGTACCACGTGATCGGCGCCCCGACCAACAGGGCGATCACCGCCAGAAAGACGATCAGCCGCACGTTGACCCCGCCGCGGCGGCGGGTTCCGGCGGTTTTCATCATCCACTTTTTGGACATGGTCTCATCCATCGCTTCGGTTCGCCCGGTCTCCGTGTTCCGAAGCATGGTATGCGCGTCGACGGGGCATTGTCCAAGGCGCCGCTACCCGCCGACCAGATGGGTGGCCACCGGAGTGCGGTAGGCCTTCCATGCCGGAGCCAGGCCGGCCAGGAGGGCGATGATCGTGACGCCGGCGACATACATCCATTCCGACGGACCGACGGTGATCCAGTCGATCCCCTGCCCGAGGGTGCGCTGGAAATACGCCGACACCCCCGCGGCGACGCCGTGGCCGAGGATCAGCCCGAGGACCGCGCCCATGAATCCGACGAAGGTGGCCTCCAGGCAGATGATCGCCAGCACGCGGTATCGGGTGGCGCCCAACGCCCGCAGGATGGCGATTTCGCGCAGTCGGGCCGACACCGAGTTGTAGATGCTCACGAGGATGCCGACGGCGGCGACGATGGTCACGAGGATGGAGACCAGCAGCAACAGTTGGGCGCCCGGCGCCAGAAAGGTCTCGAAAAACCCGCGCATGACCTGCCCCGGCGCCACGGCGGTGGCGATGTCGCCGTTGCGGACGAGGTAGATCAACTGTTGGGCGGTCCCCCCGCCGCCGCGGGTTTTCACCAGCAGCGCCGACGCCTGCCAGGCCGACTCGGGCAGATCGAGTTGGATGTCCCCGTCGGGCGTCAGGGTGAAGGCCTTGTGATGATGGTGATGTCCGCCGGCGGGCGCGTCGTGGTCGGCGCCGGCGTCGTGGGCGGCGTGGGCGTCGGGACCGCCCGGCTTGGCGGCGTCGGGGGCGTCGTGATCGGCGTCGGCGTCGGCGTCGTGGGCATCGGGACCGCCCGGGTTGGCGGCATCGTGGCCTGCTTGATCGGCGTGATCGTCGTGATCGGCGTCGGGTTGATCGTGCCCGGCGTCGGCCGGCGACGTGGCGGGTCGGGTTCCGGCGTAAACATCCGCCCCGGCGTGGATGGCCTTCTGGGCCTCCAGCCCCTCCTTGTGGGAGCCGATGGCGAAATAACTGATCACCGGCACGAACAGCACCCGGTCGTTGGCGGTGTGGGTGGGTTTGAGGACGCCGACGATGGTCCACCTTTCATCGTGGACATCCGGCGTCTCGTTGGCCGCCGGCAGACCGTGGGTGATGCGGAAGGTGCCGCCGATGTTCAGCTTCAGCAGCCGGGGGATGTCGGCGCCGACGACGGCCTCGAATCGCCTCGGGTGGAACATTCGCCCGCTCGCCAGCTCGTACTTTTTGCCGGCGCGATACCCGATCACGTCGGCGGCGACGGGCTTGGCCGGATCGCGGTCGGCGGGATCGACCAGGGGGCTTTGGTAGGCGGGCAACAGTTCGCCCCTCTCGTTGTACCCCTCGAGCGGCTTGCCGGTTTGGTTGTCGAAGCCGAAGAGCTCCGGGAGGGTCCCGACGGCGCGTTGGCCTTCGACGCTGTCGCCGACGACGTAAGGGACGACGGCCTTGACCAGCGGCTCGAATCGCGGATCGGTCCGCAGCGTTTGGTAAAACGTCCAGGGGATGTTGCCCGGGCTTTTGTCCAGGTGATAGACGGTGTTGAGGACCAGTTGCAGGTCCGACGCCTTGGCGCCGACGATCACGTCGTAGCCGTAGTCGCTTTGCACGAACAAGGCGGCGCTTTCGCGCTCGATCAGGAGCGTGCCGACGGCCAAGGCCACGCCGAGCAGCACCGAGAGCATCGTCAGCCAGGTGGACAACGCCCGTTGGCGCATCTGTTTGAGGACCAGTTGGAAAAGATTCATGGCGACGATCCCTATTGGATGGCGACGGAGCCGGTGGCGGCGCGGTTGATGTCGGCCAGCGCGACTTGGCGCTGGAGTTGACGGCTGATGAGCGGGTCGTGGCTGACCAGCAGCAGGCTGGCGGCGACCTCGCGGCAGAGGCGCTGGATCAATTCCAGCACCTGCTGGGCATGGGCCGGGTCCAACGCGCCGGTGGGTTCGTCGGCCAACACCACCCGCGGACGGTTGGCCAAGGCGCGGGCGACGGCGACGCGCTGTTGTTGCCCGACGGAGAGCTTGGCCGGTCGGTAATGCAGGCGGTCGGCCAATCCGACCTCGGCCAGCAGGTGTTTGGCCCATGCGGGATCGGCTGCGCGGCGGGTGAAGCTCATGCCGAGCAGAACGTTTTCCAGGGCGGTGAAGCCGGGCAACAGGTGGTGGGTTTGGAAGATGAATCCGAGGTGTTGGCCGCGGAAGGCGTCGCGCCGGGGTTCGGAGAGTCCCATCAACTCGACATCGACCGGGGGGATTCCGTCGGAGGCGCCGAAATGGTAGCGGATGGTTCCGGTGTCGGCGGCGAGGATGCCGGCGAGGAGGTTGAGGAAGGTGGTTTTGCCCGAGCCGCTGGTTCCGACCAGGGCGACGTGCTCGCCGTCGCCGAGGTCGAAGGTCGGGACATCGACGACGGCGACGACCGATCCGTCAGGCCCCACATAGTCTTTTTTCAGTTCGCGGATGGAAATGGCCAAGCGGATCTCCTTGTCAGTCGAATCGACGCCGGGAGGTGTACCGCGCCGGCGACGAAGATGCAAGTCACTTGCAAAAACGCCGATGGGGGTTTCAGACCCTCCGAATCCCTGTTCGCCCGGTCATGTCGCCAGGCGGGAGCGGGGCGCATCGTTGTCACATCCCGAATCCCATGCGTTCTCGGTCGCCATGGCGTCGGCGTCCTTGTCGCCACCAAAGTTGTCCCTGGATGTCGAGAGTGATTCGACGGGCGCGGATTCACCGGGATTGCCCGGATGCAGGCCCGAACCATTGAACGCCATCGCGTCCAACCCTTGGCATCCCCCTGTTCCCCAACGA
Source organism: Tepidisphaerales bacterium (assembly GCA_038252525.1). Taxonomy (GTDB): domain Bacteria; phylum Planctomycetota; class Phycisphaerae; order Tepidisphaerales; family Tepidisphaeraceae; genus JBBSAF01. The sequence goes on along the minus strand of JBBSAF010000184.1, from coordinate 227 downwards.
TGCCCATCCTACCCGCGCCGCCGATAAAAGAGGACGCGGCGGACAACACCAGAGGCGCCGGGCGCGGGTGCAACGGACGATCACCACACCCACCGGACCCAATGGCTCCACGGGATTGTCACCGCGGGCGCGGGTGCAAAAAAGGGCGCGGGCTGCGTCGCGGCGGCGGGGTGAAGGCGATGCTCGACGGCGTGGGAGGCGGCGCGGTCGATCAGGCGATCGGGCGG
>JBBSAF010000183.1:0-5707 GCA_038252525.1 Tepidisphaerales bacterium | reverse complement strand
TCGCCGGTGTGGATCTCATCGACGAGTCGGGTTTCCGATTCCAACGGCACCAAGTATCCGCCGTTGACGGAGTTGCGGAAGAAGATTCGGGCGTAGAACTCGGCGATGACGCATTTCACGCCGGCCTCGGCCAGAGCCAAGGGGGCGTGTTCGCGGCTGGAGCCCGAGCCGAAGTTCTTTCCGCCGATGACGATGGAGAAGTCGCTCTTGAACTCCTCGGGTCGCACGAACGGGACATCGCCGGTCGGCAAGCCGCGCTGTCCTTCGGGGACGCTGCTCATGGCGTACATGCCGAAGAACTTGCGCTCCTCCGGGAGCGACGGGTTGAACGACAGGTATTGGGCCGGGATGATCTGGTCGGTATCGACGTTGTCGGCCAAAACATAGGCCTTTCCGGTGACGACGGTTTGCATGGTGTTTTCCTTGAAATCGAAAGCGCGAACGATAGCCGCCGCCATTCCCCTCGGCAAGCGGCGGATCGAGGGGGTCGGATCGCCCGGATCGGGTGCGACCGTGTTTGCGGGCAATCCGTGATGTGATCGCTCCCGGCTTGGGGGCATCTTTCGCGGGGATTCATGATTCCACCGTTCAATGATTCCGGTCTTCTTGCGGCGGGCGTTCATCCGGCGACGTTGGCGGAGATCGCGGAGCGCTTCGGCGGGCCATCGGAACTCCGCCGAGTTGAGATGGAGTCCGTTCGCTGGATGATCGACTTGGCGCTGCGGGCCGGCGTGCGGCGGATTGTTTTGAACGGCAGTTTCGTGACGGATATAATGGAACCGAACGACGTGGACTGCATATTGCTTTTTGTGCCTGGCCGGCGAAGAGACGGGTCCGGGATCAAGCAACTTCGGAATGGCCTGCCGTTTCCGGGCATCGCGATGGTTGCCCAAGGGCATTTTGACGAGCTGTCGCGTTTTTTCGGGACGGATCGTCGGGGGAAGAGCAAGGGGATGATCGAGGTGATTTCATGAGAGTTCTCAATGAGGTGGAATTGCTCAACACCCGGCGGAAGTTGCGCGAGTTGGAGGCGATCCATCGGGAAATCGAGCGTGAGACGGGCGGGGACGGGGAGCTGCGCGAGATGGAGATCGAGTCGTTGATGCGGTTGATCAACGGGCTAAAGGAAGAAATCAGCCGATCCGAGGTCCATCAGACGGCCGGGGGCAAAGTCTGAGGACGCATCGAAACCGTGTGGCCGCAGGGTCGTTCCTCGCCCGCGACGGCGAATTCCCGCACGGTGGAGCGCGGGCCGATTTGGGCGATGGCGGGCCGTGCCGGAGAAGCGATACTTCGACGCCCAAATGTTGCGGGACGATGAAGTTATGAGAAAAATCTCGGATGTGTTGGTTGTGACCGTGCCGGGAAAGGCTTAAGGGAACGATGAGTATCACATTGCGTCGACAGCTGGATGCGAAAAGCTTTCTTGGGCCGGTTCGCGGGCGCACTCTTTTTCACGCAAATGGCGAGGTATTCGGCAAAATGACCCTCATGGGGGACACACGCCAACTTTCCGTGGCCTCGGAGTGTCGTCGTCGGTACAATTCGGAGATACAATTCGCAGAAGGAGATGCGGCCATGGCATTCCCACGGATTCATGAGGTGGTCATCGAGCATGATGGCGAGGCGCGCCTCGAGGGGCTTCCGGTTCGCGCGGGTGATACCGTGGTGTTTCTCCTGGTGCGTCGGCGCGCGGCGGCGGGGAACACGCCGCGTTATCCGCTGCACGGGACGCCCATCCGCTATGACAACCCCTTTGAGCCGGCGGCCGATCCCGACGAGTGGGACGCCAATCGGTGATCGTCATCGACACACACATCCGGGTCTGGTGGGTCCATGGGCATCCGAGTCTGGAGCCGTGGATGAGCGAATGCCTGATGCGGCATGAATCCGATGGCATCGGCGTGAGCGCGATTTCGTGCTGGGAAGTCGCGCGGTTGGCGGCCGGAGGGCGACTGGACCTGACGCGCCCCATGGCTGAATGGTTTGAACTGGCCCTGGATTATCCGGGGGTGCAATGGATTGATTTGTCGCCGCGGATTTGCATCGACGCCAACAATTTGCCGGGTAATTTCCACAAGGATCCGGCCGACAGGATCATCGTGGCCACCGCTCGCACCATCGGGTGCGACCTGTTGACGGCGGACAATCTGATTCTTCAATACGGCCAGGTGAGGCTGGCCCGACGCACCCCATAGCCTTGTCCTCACTCGCAACTCGCAACCCGCAACCCGCGACCCGCGACCCGCAACTTCCCCCCCCGCCTATCCTCCCTCCCCAAGCGTGTTATAATCCCCCCTTCCAAGGAGTATTGACGAAATGAACAAACGCGTTCGTGTCGGCGTGATCGGATTCGGTCGGATGGGCCGGGGGTTTGTGGCGATGATGCAGCAGAATCCGCTGTATCAGATCGTCGCCATTTGCGATGCCCACGGACCCACGCGGGATTTGGCCGGCAAAACCGTGCCCGGCGCCAAGATCACCGCCGATCCCGAGACCCTCTTCAAAGACCCCAAGATCGACGCCGTGGGGCTGTTCACGTTGGCCGACGCCCGGCCGGCGCAGATCAAGCGGGCGTTGCAGGAGAAAAAGCACATCCTGGCCGAAAAGCCCATCGCCGCCGACGTGAAGACCGAGTGGGAGCTGGTGAAGCTGATCGAGGCGTCGAAGTTGTTTGTGGCGGTCAACCTGTTCAACCGCAATGCCTGGTACCACAAGGAGTTGCAGGCGTTCATCGCCGAGGGCGAGATCGGCGATCTGGGGATCATCCGCGTCTGCCACATGACCCCCGGTCACATGCCCGGTGAAGGGCACGAACCCGAAGGCCCGCCGTTCCACGATTGCGGGATGCACTACGTCGATGTCGCCCGCTGGTACGCCAAGAGCGAATATGAAACCTGGCACGCCCAAGGTATTCGCATGTGGGGCCACAAGGATCCGTGGTGGGTCCAGTGCCACGGGACGTTCAAGAACGGCATTGTGTTCGACATCACCCAGGGGTTCGTCTATGGGCATTTGGCCCAGGAGAAAACCCACAACTGCTATGTCGATTGCATCGGCACCAAGGGCATCTGCCGGATGCGCCATGACTTCAAGAACGCCACCATCGAGTGCCACGGCGTCAATCACACGCTGCGCAAAACCGGGTTGTTCAACGACAAGAAACTCGATGTCATGGTCGATGTCTTCGCCCGCTCGATCCTCGCCGGCAAGAACCTCGGCTTCCCCACCCCGCGCGACAGCGTGATCGCGTCGGAGGCGGCGTGGGCGATGCTCAACGACGCCTACAAGAACGCCCTGCCCGTCCGCGGCGAGAAAGAAGAGCTCGAACAAATCCTCCACCACCGCAGCACCCTCCGCGAAGGCTACGGACTGCCCGTGCGCCCGCAGGAATGCCCCGCCGAACCCATCCCCGTCGGCCAACCCCTCACCGGCTCCGGCTGCGGCGAGGACCTCTGCGGCATCATGGACAACAGCCGCCAGGAACCGCCGATGGGCGGCGTGATCCGGGGGGAGGAATTGCGGGGGGTGTGCTGAGAAGGGTAGGCGGAAGGAGAGTAGGCGGTAGGCGGAATGAAGCGAAACGGGCATGGGCCACAGCGCCCTGTATTTTCGGTCTACCGCCTACGTTCCTTCCGCCTACCGCCCTTCCTTTCCCCCCTCCCTTCCCCTACAACGGACCGATCATGTTGGAAGCCATTGCGGATCGCCGGTATTTGGTGCCGTTCAAGGCCAGTCGCCTGCCCCAGCAGTTCACCGATGTGCTGGTGATCGGCGGGGGGGTGGCGGGGTTGCGGTCGGCGATCGCGGCGGCCGACGCCGGCGCCGAGGTGCTCATCCTCGCCAAGGACACGCTCGACGAATCCAACACCTGGTATGCCCAGGGGGGCATCGCCGCCGTTCTCCAGCCGCTGGACAGCATCGAATCCCACATCCACGACACCGAAGTCGCCGGCGCCGGGCTATGCGACGCCCCGGCCGTCAAGATGGTCATCGAGGAAGGCCCGCGCCGGGTGCTGGAACTGCTCGAATGGGGCGCCCGCTTCGACAAGCAACCCGGCAACGCCCACGATCTGGCCTACGCCCGCGAGGGGGGACACAGCTTCGCCCGCATTGTCCACGCCTTCGGGGACGCCACGGGGCGCGAACTCGCCCAGACCCTCATCCGAACCGTGCGATCGCGCGACAACATCCGCACCAGCGAAAAAAGTTTTGTCGTGGATTTGCTCACCGACGCGGGGCGCTGCGTCGGGGCCTTGGCCTTGGTCGGCGGGGTGCCCACCATCCTGTGGGCGAAAAACACGATCCTGGCCTCCGGCGGCGCCGGGCAGCTCTACCGCGAATCGACCAACCCCAAGATCGCCACCGCCGACGGACACGCCATGGCGTTCCGGGCCGGCGCCGCCTTGCGCGACATGGAGATGGTGCAGTTCCATCCCACCACGCTGTACGTCGCCGGTTCCAGCCGGGCCCTCATCACCGAGGCCGTCCGCGGGGAGGGGGCTTATCTGGTGGATCGCAACGGGCATCGGTTCATGGGGGATTATCATGAAATGAAGGAGCTGGCCCCGCGCGACGTGGTGAGCCGCGCGATAGTCGAGCAGATCCGCAAGACCCATTACACGCATGTCTATCTGGATGTGCGCCACCTGCCGACGCCCGAGTTCCGCGAGCGATTCCCCCAGCTTGCGCGACTGGTCGACCAGTTCGAGATCGACCTGGCCAAGGACATGATCCCCATCCATCCGGCGGCCCACTACATGATCGGCGGCGTCGATGCCGACCTGGTGGGCAAGACCAGCCTGCCGGGTCTGTATGCCGTCGGCGAGGCCAGTTGCACCGGGCTGCACGGCGCCAACCGATTGGGGTCCAATTCGCTTTTGGAAGGTCTGGCGTATGGCGCCCGCGCCGGCGCCGACGCGGCGGAGTCGGCCACCCGATGTGCGGGTGCATTCCCCCAGAACCTCGAGCACAAGGTGATCGCGTCGACCAAGACCGAGCTGGACATCGTGGACGTGAAAAGTTCGCTGCGCAGCATCATGTGGCGCAACGCCGGGATCGAGCGTTCCGGCGAGCGGCTGGTCGAGACGCGCGAGATCATCGCGTTCTGGACGCGCTACGTCATGGACAAGAGCTTCGACCCGGCCACCCTCGGCGCCGGGGCCATCGCCGGATGGGAATTGCAGAACATGCTCACCGTCGGTTTCCTGATCGCCACCGCGGCGTATTCGCGCACCGAATCGCGCGGCGCCCACTTCCGCACCGATCACCCCCAACGCGACGACAACCATTGGCGAACCCACCTGCTCTGGCGCCGCGGCCTCGACACCGCCACCCCGGCGGCGGTGGGGTGAGGCGAACGCCGGGCATTCGCTGTTTTCAATAGTTGCGAAACATCGACCGCACCTTCGCACCGCGTCGGGGCGGATTCTATAATTCGCCGTGATGAACCCCATGAAGCGGATTTCGGACCCCAAGGATGCGATGCTCACGCGGATTTCCGCCTGCATCGGAACCGAATTGGCGGCGGTCGACCGACAGTTCGACCTCGAACTCGCCAGCGACTTCAAATCCGTCTCCAATCTCGTCAAGCATGTCGCCCGATTCCGCGGCAAGATGCTCCGACCCATGCTCGTCCTGCTGGCCGGTCGGGCCTGCGGGCAGGTCGGCGCCGACCACATCGTGATCGCCACCGTGGTCGAGATGG
>JBBSAF010000182.1:0-5722 GCA_038252525.1 Tepidisphaerales bacterium | reverse complement strand
GCGCAACCCGCCTCCCCATGTCGCGGGGCCGCCTCGGCCCCGACTTGGTTTCTTTAAACGCCGCCGCGCTATGCGCCGCCGCGCTCTGACCGTCCGTCTTCCAGCAACATCCCGATCACCTCCCGCAGATTGTCGCGCAACTCCTCGGGGGTTTCGCACTGTGAATGCGCGCCGGGGAAGCCAGGGATATACCCCACCAACAGCCCCGTGTCGGCGTCGCGCTCGATGACTGCGGTGAACTGGCGTTTCATGCCCCCCAATACAGCACACCGGACACGCGATGGGGGCGATCATTCCCTTTTGCATCTCCCTTTACCCCGCCGCGCGTTCTGATAAAACGGTCGCTCCCTTACCGAAAGAAGCCCATGATCGACCTGAAGGACCTCCGCGATAATCCCGACAAATATCGTCGCGGCGCCCGGCTCAAACGCATCGCCGTGGACATCGACGCCCTTCTCGCCCTCGATGCCCGCCGCCTCGACGCCCAACGCGCCTTCGACAACCTCCGCGCCGATCAGAACAAGGCGTCGGCCCAAATCGCCAAGCTCAAGGATCCGGCCGAGAAGAGAGCCGCCATCGCCCAGGTCGGCGAGCTCAAAAACGCCGTCAAGGCCGCCGAGGAGCAGGTCAAATCCGCCGACGCCGCCATCCTGCCGCTGCTTTTGCAAGTCCCCCAGCCCCCCGACGACGATGTCCCCGTCGGCTCCGACGCGGCCGACAATGTCGTCCTCTACCGCTGGGGCGAACCCCGCAAATTCTCTTTCCCCCCCAAATCCCACGCCGAACTCGGGCAATCCCTCGGGCTGTTCGACTTCGAGCGCGGCGTGAAGCTCGCCGGTTCCCGCTCCTACTTCCTCACCGGCGCCGGCGCCGATCTCCACCAAGCCATCCTGCGCCTCGCCTACGACCTCATGACCCGCGAAAAGGGGTTTCGCCCCATGTCCGTCCCCGTCCTCGTCCGCGAGCCGGCCATGCGCGGCACCGGATTCTTCCCCGCCGGGCGCGAACAGGCCTACCGCGTCGGCGAATCGACCGAAACCGGCGAGGATGAACGCTTCCTCACCGGCACCGCCGAGGTCGGGCTGACTGCGTTTCACATGGACGAGGTGCTCGACGAGGCCGACCTGCCGCGAAAATACGTCGCCATCAGCACCTGCTTCCGACGCGAGGCCGGGACGTACGGCAAGGACACCGCCGGGCTGTACCGCGTTCACCAATTCGACAAATGCGAACAGGTCGTCATCTGCCGCAACGACATCGAGGAATCCAAGAATTGGCACCGCGAAATGCTCTCCTACGCCGAGGAGATGCTCAAGCGCCTGGAATTGCCGTACCGCGCCATCCAGTGCTGCACCGGCGACATCGGCGTCAAGAACGCCAGCATGATCGACCTGGAAACCTGGATGCCCAGCCGCTTCGACGGCAAGGACGACGCCACCGGCTATGGCGAAACCCATTCGGCCAGCCGGCTCTATGACTTCCAGGCCCGACGACTGAACCTGCGCTACAAGGACGCCACCGGCAAGATCCGGTTCTGCCATACGCTCAACAACACCGTCGTCGCCAGCCCGCGCATCCTCATCCCGATCCTGGAGAATTATCAGAACACCGATGGCTCGGTGACGGTGCCGACGGTATTGCGCCAATATATGGCGGGACGCGAAACCATAACCAAAAGTTATTAGCGCCGAGGAGTTTCAACCATGCTCAAGTCGCAACTTCTGCATCCCGACATCCTCCGTGCCTTGGCGCGCGGCGGGCACTCCTCGAAAGTCCTCATCTCCGATGGGAATTATCCGAATTGGTCCAAGAAAGGCCCCAACGCCGAGGTGGTCTACCTCAATTTGGCGCCGGGGATGGTCTCGGTGACGGAGGTGCTGAAGGTGCTCACCACCGCCGTGCCGGTGGAACTGGCCGAAGTGATGGACTACGCCCGCACCGGCCCGTACGCCTTGACCGGCGATCCCGACATTTGGGCGGAGTTCACGACGCTGCTTTCGGGGACCGACTGCCAGGGGGAACTCAAAAAAGTCGAGCGTTTCGCTTTTTATGAAGCCGCCGGAGCACCCGATGTGGTACTGACCATCGCCACCGGGGAGCAGCGGATTTACGCGAACCTGCTACTGACCCTCGGCGTGGTGCGGTGAACCCATGGCGTCGCCTGATCGCTCGGCGCCGCCCCGCGGAGCGCGATGGACGGACCGATGGGTATGGCATGGGCGCCGAATCGGCTGGTTTTTCAGGGGCATCCATCATCGGCGCGAAGGGGGGGGCGAAGGCGCGCGGCATGGGCGCCGAATCGGCTTGTTATTTCCGTGCGGCATCCATCGCCGGCGCGTTGGGGGCGGCCACGGCGCGCCGGTGGCCGGGGGATCGGGGCATGGCTATAATCGCCGCCGGCGATCCAACCCTTGTTCGACCATGGACTTGCGATGAAAAAAACACTGGATGTTTGCGGTGGCGGGGCGCGGGACGATGCATCCGATGCCCACCCCTGCAAGATGCCGCCCTTGGCGGTCGATGTGCCGCGGATCGAACGGGCGGTGCGCGAAATCCTGCTGGCCATCGGGGAGGATCCCGACCGCGAGGGGCTGGTCAAGACGCCCAATCGCGTCGCCCGCGCGTATGGGGAGCTGATGGCGGGGCTGGTGATCGACCCGCGGGAGCACCTCAAGACGGTTTTCACCGAGCGTTATGACGAGGTGGTGCTGTTGCGCGACATCGAGTTCCATTCGCTGTGCGAGCACCATCTGCTGCCGTTCACGGGCAAGGCCCACGTCGCCTATCTCCCCGATGGGAAAGTGGTGGGATTGAGCAAGCTCGCCCGGCTGGTCGAGGGGTACGCCCGTCGTCCGCAGGTGCAGGAGCGGCTGACGACGCAGGTGGCCGACGCGCTGATGGAGGAGTTGAACCCCGTGGGGGCGGCGTGCGTGATCGAGGCGACGCACACCTGCATGACCATCCGCGGCGCCAAGAAACATGGCAGCGTGATGGTGACCAGCGCGTTGCGCGGGGTGTTCAAGGACAGCGGCCCGAGCCGCGCGGAGATCCTGTCGCTGATGTATGGCACGCCGAGCAGTGTCAAGATGATGTGAGGCGCCGGGCGCCGGGCGGTGTCAAAATGATATGAGGCGCATGACACGTCGGGCTGTGTCGAGATGATGTGACCGGGGGCGCGGAACGATTCGGGGCGCGGCGTCCGTGGCGCGCGGTGGCCGTGGATCACGAATCGCGGGCTTGGAACGAGGCCGCCACCCGAGGTTAGGATGGGGGCATGGGCAACATCGGCGTGACGATCGGGTCGGGGGCATCGGATTGGCAAGTTCTTCAGCAAGATCGCAATGGATCGGCGCGGGTTGGTGTTTGTCGGTGGGTGGATATAATCCGCCGGCATGTCGCAAATGCCCAATGACGCTGCGGCGTCGAGCAAGAAAATCGGGGTTCCCGAGGGGTTGTGGATGCGGTGCCCCGAGTGCGGGGACATGCTGTTCCGCAAGGCCGTCGAGGAGACGCTGCACGTCTGTCCGAACTGCGATCACCATTTCCGGGTTTCGGCGCGGACGAGGATAGACCAGCTGGTGGATCCGGGGAGCTTCGAGGAGATGTTCGCGGACATCGAGCCGGCCGATCCGCTGAAGTTCATGGACAAGAAGGCGTACGCCGACCGGCTGAAAAGCGAGCGGGAGAAGTCGGGGAATCCCGACGCGGTGGTGTGCGGCAAGGCGTTCATCAAGGGCCGGCCGATCATGCTGTCGGCGATGGACCCGACGTTCATGATGGGATCGATGGGATCGGTGGTGGGAGAGAAGATCACGCGGACGATCGAGGCGGCGTCGGACGGGAAACTGCCACTGCTCATCGTGAGCTGCTCGGGGGGGGCGCGGATGCAGGAGGCGGCGCTGTCGCTGATGCAGATGGCCAAGACCAGCGCGGCGCTGGCGCGGCTGGACGATGCGGGGGGACTCTTCATCAGTTTGTTGGCCGACCCGACGACGGGGGGGGTGACGGCGAGCTTCGCCATGCTGGGGGATTTCATTTTGGCCGAGCCCAAGGCGCTGATCGGGTTCGCTGGGCCGAGGACGATCTGGAACACGATCAAGGTGGAGCTGCCCGACGGGTTCCAGCGGAGCGAGTTCTTGGAAGACCACGGGTTCATCGACTTCGTGGTGCATCGGAGGGATTTGCGGAGCGAAATCGCACGACTGGTGGATTTTTGCGTCAAGTGAAGGGAGCAGTTGTCGGTTGACAGTTGTCAGTTATCAGTGGGGAGGTGGAGGTGGTGGGGGGCCAGGGAGCGGATGATGGCGGGGCGGAGGGCGGGGTCCAGGCGGGCGGCGGCGGCATAGTGGGCGAGGGCGTCGGCGGTGCGGCCGAGGGCGAAGTGGGTGGCCGCGAGATTGGCGTGCACATCGGCGCGGGCGGGGTCTTGGATCAATAGCATTTCATATTGTTCGATCGCGGCGTCGAATCGCCCCAGTTGGCGCAGCAGGTTGGCGGCGTTGTAGCGGGCGGCGGCGTAATCGGGGGCGAGTTCGAGTGCCCTTCCATAGGCGTCGAGGGCGCGGGCGGGGTCTGGTTTTTTTTCGTAGGCGACGGCGAGATTGAACCAGGCGCGGGGGTAGTCGGATTTGATGGCGAGGGCCTGGTGGTAGCGTGCGATGGCGCCGTCGGTGTCGCCGGTGGCGAAGAGGGACAGGCCGAGGCTGTTGCGAATGTCGGGGTAGAAGGCGCTGCGTCCTGCGGCGTCGGCGAGATCCAAGGCGCTTTGGTATTCGATGGCGGCGGCGGACCAGTCGCCGCGGTCGGCGAGGAGCATTCCGAGGGAAAAGTGGGTGTCGGGGACGGCGGGGGCGAATTCGACGGCGCGACGGAAATGGGATTCGGCCTGGTCCAGAATCTCCGGCGGGGCGGGGCGGCCGCGGTCGCGGTAGGGGCCGAGCAATTCCTGGGCGAGATTGACGTGGACCATCCAGGAGTCGGGGTTGCCGGCGAGGGTGGCGCGCCAGAGCGTCAGGGGGGATTCATAGATGAGGGTTTGGCGGAAGGTCAGGACGGCCAGGGCGGCGACGATGAGCGCGAGGGCGTTGCGGGCGCGCGGGGCGATGGGGGCGAGGAGGGTGGTGAGTCCGGCGGCGAGAAGGGCGATGAGGCCGATGGAGGCGTGGTATTGGAAGTGGTCGGCGACGAAGGAATAACGCATGGGGAAGACGTTGACGAAGCCGAGGGCCGGGACGAGCGTGCCGACGAAGAAAAGGGCGGCGACGAGCGGGCCGCCGCCGAGGCGGTGGCGGAGGATCCAGAGGACGGCGAGGGTGGCTACGGCGGCGGCGGGGAAGATGTATTGAACGGGCGCGGCGGCGTCGAGGGTCAAGCGGGGGTAAATGAAAAGAAGCCTTGCGGGGACGACGAGGGTGGCGGCGTAAAACCAAATCGCCCGGCCGGCGATGAGGAGGCGGTCGAGGGGGGAGAAGGCCCATTCGGGACCCCAGGCGCCGACGTGGGCGCGTTCGAGGGCGGCGGTCAGCAGGCCGAAGAAGAGGGCGAGTGCGAAGAAGGGGAGGAGGGGGATGAGGTCGCGGCGGGTGATGGGTAAGCCGGACTGTGGGATGGGATTTTTGGTGCGCGGAGTTGTTTGCGGGGAATGGGGCGGGCGCGAGGCGCCCCCGCGACGTGAGGAAGCGGGGGGAAGGACGGGATGCGGGGGGAAGATGCCCTCGCCGGG
>JBBSAF010000181.1:0-5726 GCA_038252525.1 Tepidisphaerales bacterium | reverse complement strand
CGGCATCAACGCCCCCGGCCTCACCCTCAACCGCTACGTGCTCGGCTTCATGCTTGACGACGTTCTCGCCGCCGCCACCGACCGGCTCCGCATCATGAGCCGCGGGCGTTATCAACTCCGACGCGCCGGCCAACGCGCCGACCGCCGGCGCCCCTCCGGCCTCGACATCGAGGTTTTCGACGAATACACCGGCCACGCCCGACCCGCCGCCACCCTCTCCGGCGGCGAAAGTTTCCTCGCCTCCCTCTCCCTCGCCCTCGGCCTGGCCGATGTCGTCCGCGCCCGCGCCGGCGGCATCCGCCTGGAAACCATGTTCATCGACGAGGGCTTCGGCTCCCTCGACCCCGAGTCCCTCGACGCCGCCCTCAAGTCCCTGATGGACCTCTTCCACGACAACCGCCTGGTGGCCATCATCTCCCACGTCGCCGAACTCCGCGAACGCATCGACGCCCGCTTGGAAGTCCAATCCTCCCGCGCCGGCAGCCGCCTCCAACTCTTCGTCCCCTGACCGCCCCCCCCTCCCACCCGCAAACCAGTACCGCGACTTGCCCGCGCAAAAGTTTAATAAAAATCAAAAGGGGACAGGTACCATTATTTCGATGGGAGTCGTCGTTTTGCGTACGTCCGTCACTGCGAATCCGTCGCAACCCCCAAAAACCGCACGAATGTTTAATAAAAATCAAAAGGGGACAGGTATGCTCTGTCTCGACCCTCGGAAATCCAACACGGCACGGCGACCTCTTCGGTTTTTTAGCTGCGTTTAGGGCGGTCCTCGGCGTGCGGTCCGGTCAAAAAGAGTCTTTGGACGAGGGTCGAGACAGAGCAGGACAGGTACCTTTATATGGATCCGAGCAGTTGCTCCGCAAACGCCCGCTGCTGTGGATCCGTCGCCAATTCCAAAAACCGCTCGAACAATTCCCGGCTCCGATGCGCGAGGATTCCCCCCGCGATCCGCGGCATTTGGCTCTCGGGACTGTGCGGCGGCGTCACCCGCGACGACCCGCCATCCGCCGGCGCCCGCATCCCGTACACGATCGTGTCCACCGCCGATTCCATCGCCGCCCCGGTGCACATCACGCATGGCTCCAAGGTGCTGACGAGGATCAAATCCCTGGCCGCGCGGTCCACCTTCCCGGCCGACGACGCGAACGCCACGATCTCCGCGTGGGCCGTCTTGTTGCCGCTGGAATGCTGACGATTGCATCCCCGTCCCACCACGTTGCCGCAACCATCCAAAATCACCGCGCCGATCGGCGCCCCCCCGTCCTCCATACCCGCCTTGGCCTCGGCCAACGCCAGCTCCATCCACTCCTCCATCGCCTCCCGCGTGCAAACAACCGCCGGACGGGACGCCCCGGTGATCGCCTCATCCAGGTGCGACAAAAGGTCCGATGGATCGGCATACGTCATCCGCGCCCCGAAATTGCGCAAATCGACATCCGACCACCCGCCGCAGCGCAGCCCGATGCACACCACCCCGGCCCGCACGCACGCCTCGGCATCCCAGCCGGTGTCACCGATCATGGCGCATTGGGCCGGGTGAACGCCCAACTTTTCGCACGCCGCCAGCAGCGCGTCCGGGGATGGCTTGCTTTCATCGGCATCGTCGCCGGTGACGACCGCATCCATCAAATCCCGCACCTTCAACCCCGTCAGCGATTCGATCTTCTCCACCGCAGTGGCTTTGCCGCTGGTGGCCAGCACCAGCTTCAACCCCCGCTCCCGCAAGCACTTGAGCAGTTCCCCGGCCCGATCGAACGCCCGCAGTCCCCGCGATTCGGCCAGTTCCACAAATCCCTTGACCTCGGCCTCCCCCAACGGCTTGGCCAGCCGCTTGGCCGCCTCCTCGCCAAGTAGCGCTTCCAGCAGGGGGTCGGCGCCTTTGCCGATCTCCCGCCCGATCCGGGCTGCGGGGATCGCAACCCCTTGATCGGCCAACACTTGCGCCCACGCCTCGGCGTGCAGGGCATTGGAATCCACCAGAGACCCGTCCAAATCCAAAATGATTGCATCGAGTGCCATGGCCATAACCTATGCGTGGTCCCTCGTTTCCGTCAGCGCCGAACCCGGCGCGGCAAGACCGCAATGCGACACTGGATGGACATTCGATTCACAGCGCCATGGTCAGCGCGCCGAACCCGACGCGGCGTGACCGCACCGCGGCGTGACCGCACCGCGGCGGCGTGACCATCCCGCAGCGGAGCGCGGGAAATGCCGTCGGCAATTTTCGCTCCATCGCCTATCATCGCAGCATGATTCGCACGATTTCGATGCTGGTGGCGATGGCGTCCTTGTGGTTGGGGTCGGTGGCGTCGGGCCAGGCGCCTCCGCCGCCGACGGCCGGGGCATTTCTCAATGTCGATGCCTTGGCGGCGGGGTCCAACGCGATGCTTGCGGTGCGGGTGACGATTCCGAAGGGATTTCACGCCCAATCCCATGAGCCGTTGGAGGCGAACCTGATCCGATTCGATTTGGCGATGGGGCCGGTCGATGGGATTGCGTTCGGGGCGCCGATTTATCCGCCGGGCATCATTGAAAATTACCCAAATCTTGGCCGGGTCAGTGTTTACACGGACGTCGCCACGGTCTTCGTGCCGCTGACGATTCAAGCGGGCGCCGCCGTCGGGTCGCGGACGATTTCGGGGTCGATCCAGTACCAGATGTGCGATGACACCACTTGCTTCCGGCCCGGAAACCTGTCATTTTCCATGGATACCAACGTTATAATGACCGGGATGAATATGACGAATATTCACCCCGACATTTTTCCCGCGATGGGGCCGGCCGCCGTGCCTGAATCGGCCACGATTTGGGTGTGGTTCGGGCTGGCGTTCTTGGCGGGCATCATCTTCAACGCCATGCCGTGCGTGCTGCCGGTGCTGCCGCTGAAGGCGATGGGATTTTACGAGGTCTCGCAACATCACCGGGCCAAAACCATCGCGTTGGCGGGGGTGTTCAGCCTGGGGATCGTGACGGTGTTCGGGGTGTTGGCGCTGCTGATTTTCGTGTTCAAGAAACTGAGTTGGGGCGAGCAGTTCGCCAACCCGTGGTTCGCGTGGGGGATGGTGGCGCTGCTGGGGGTGATGGGGCTGGGGATGTTCGGGGCGTTCACGGTGGGGTTGCCGCAGGGGGTGTACCGGTTTTCGCCGCGACATGACACCTTCACGGGCAACTACTTGTTCGGGATTCTGGCGGCGTTGCTCTCGACGCCGTGCACGGCGCCGCTGTTTCCGGGGCTGATCGCGTGGGCCGTGCTGCTATCGCAGTTGGTGGGGGTGGTCATCATGTTGATCGTGGGGATCGGCATGTCCTTTCCCTATATGGTGTTGAGCGCGTTCCCGGAGTTGGCCCGCAAGTTTCCCCGGATCGGGCCGTGGTCGGAGCTGCTCAAGCAGATGATGGGGTTTTTGTTGATCGGGGCGGCGGTGTTTTTCGCGGCCGGTCGGCTCATGAGCTTCGAGGCGATGTGGTGGCCGCTGGTTCCGGTGGCGGGGGTGGCGGGGCTGTATCTGATGGCGCGGACGGTGCCATTGACCAAAAATGCCCTCCCGGTGGCGATTTCGGCGGTGCTGGCGGTGGCGATGGTCGGGGGGACGGTGTGGGCGGCGGCGTGGATGAGCGGCCTGACCCAGCGTGGCGACGCGGGGGGGACGGGCATCCAATGGCGAGCGTATGACCCGGCGGAACTGGAAGCGGCGGTGGCGGCGGGTCGGCCGGCGCTGGTGGATTTCACGGCCAACTGGTGCCTGAATTGCAAGACGGTGGATGCCACGGTGTTCCGCAAACCGAGCATTATCAAGGCGTTGCGCGACAAACAGGTCGCGGTGTTCCGCGCGGATCTGACCGATGATGGCGCGCCGGGGTGGGCGCTATTGAAAAAGCTCAATCCCAGTGGCGGGATTCCGTTGACGGTCGTGTACGTTCCGGGACGGGTGGAACCGATCCAGCTCGCGAGCATTTACGCGCCGTCGGCGTTGGAGGCGGTTTTGGAGGATATCGCGGTTGGGAGGGACGAGGGAGCGGGCGCCAAGGAAGTGTCCGTCGGCGTTGCCGGCGGCGTGGCGCGGTGAATCGGAGGTGGTATTACTACCACGGGAAGGACGTTTGGAGCGTGCGGTGGGGGGCGCGGGGTTAGGCCTTGGACCATTCGCGTTTGAGGAAGGACAGCACCTTGGCGCTGTCGGCGGCGATGTCGAAGTGGGAACACTCCACGCTCATCGCGCCGGTGTATTTGCCGTCCTTCAGGACGCGGAAGAACGGCTTGTAGTCGGATGTGCCGCCGAGGCCGGGGGCGACACGGCCGGCGACGTCGGCCAGGTGGACGTGTTTGATATGGGGCATGGCGGCGCGGAGGTTGTCGAGCGGTTCGGACTCCAGCCAAAAGTGATAGCTGTCCACGAGGCACTGGAAGCCGGGGCTGTCGGCCTCGGTGACATACGTCATCGCCTCGGCGACGGAGTTGAGGACGTTGCACTCGCCCTTGTTGAGGGGTTCGGCGACGACGGTGACATTGCGCTTGGCGGCGAGGGGGGCGAACATGTTGATGAAGTCCATCAACTGTTCGCGGGCGTGGTCGCGGGGATAGGCATCGGGGATCATGCGGGCGGCGCCGCTGCCGAAGACGAGGGTGCGGATGTCGGCCTGGTCGGCGCGGTTGAGCACGCGGTTCATGTATTGATACAGGGCGTCGGCATCGACCGTGGGCCCGGTGATCTTGAGGGCGCCGGGGATGAGCATGTTGGCGGCGAGGATGGGGACGGGAGACTTGCGGATGGCGTCGAGCCGCGTCCACTGGTGATCGGGGAGCGTGCCTTGGAGGAGGGCCTGGATGGGGGCTTCGATGTAATCCCAGCCGGTTTGCTTGGCGAGGGGGGCGTTTTCAAGGCCGGTGCAGATGCCGAATTTCATCGTTCACTGTCTCCGCGGTGGGGAAGGCAAAAAAGCAAAGGGGCGGAGTTTAGCGGGGGGCGGGGTCGTCGTCCACCGGGGTTTGGGAAGGGGTGGTTTTGAGCATGGCGGCGCGGGTTTTCATGTCGTGGACATCGCGTTCGATGCGTGCGGCGCGGTTGCGGGCGCGGAGATCGCGGACCTGTTTGATGGTGTTGAGGGTGGTGCGGACGAGGAGGGTGCCGACGACGCCGACAGCGCAGGCGAGAAACGCCAGCACGAGGGCCGAGACCTTGTAGACGGCGCCGAAGAAGAGCCAGAGGTCGATGGCCTGGCCGGAGTTTTGGAGGAGGAATAGGAGGGTGTAGATGCCGACGAGGACGAGAAGGGTGATCTTGGTCCAGACGCGGACCTTGAGCCAGAAGTTGTTCATGGGGGAAGGATAACAGAATCAAGAGGTGGGGTGAAGGGATTTTGGCGGAAGGGAGGGGGCGACGGGAGGGTGGTGTTCGCACATGCGTGAAAGATCACGCTTGCCAATAGTCCTCGTCGCCGTCATTGTGGGTTGCTGTCGGTCCGCCGGCGGACGAGGCGAAGGCGGCGCGGCGTGCGAAAAGTCGGGATGACCTCGTATTCGCCTCCGCAAGCGGCGACAGCGCTTTGAAGCACAAAAGTCAGGATGACCCCCTTATTGTCCCCAGGCGGGAGGTGAGAGTCATGATCGATCAGAGCCTACCGGAAGCGTGTGGCACGAGTCATCACCCCGCCCGGTTATTGCCCGCGCAGTTGCTGCCGAATCTGCACGAGGAGCTCCTGATCGGGCGGGTAGATTGATCCAT
>JBBSAF010000180.1:0-5765 GCA_038252525.1 Tepidisphaerales bacterium | reverse complement strand
TTCAGTTCCACGTTCTTGCGTGAGCTCACAGAAGGGGTGCCGGCCGGGGGGGATGTCATCATCGGGGGCGACATGGAGGGTGTGGGTCTCCTCGCGTCCAGCCCCATCGACAAGCCCGCTTGGATCGTCGTGAAGGGAATTTCCGACTTCGCCGACGAGGCCCGCCACCGGGGGGTGGACGCCGAAGCGCGAGAATCCGCATGTTTCAACTCCGCCCGGTTTGTTCTCGACGCGCTGCATCATTTCAAGGTAAGATGATCGGGGAAACCCGACGATGGCGCCCCTCGACTCCATATTCGCCAAAAAGCGCGATGCCTACCGGCATCCGCTGCTCCGTTTCCTGGAATCCGCCGAACCCGAGGACGCCCGGGTGGAGGTCACGCGCCCAAAGGACATCCTGGGATTCAAACCAGCCAGCATCGTCATCCATTGGAAGAAAAATGGCGTTGAACAGCCTCCCGCGCGCTATCAGTGGGACGATGAGCTTAATGCCCAACTTGTGCGACTCGGCATCCGTTCCGTCTCGCTTGATGCCGAAAAAGTCCGATTCAACATGTGCCTCCGCGATGCCTTGAAGCGCCCGGAGGCCCGATTTGGTGATGGCTTTTTCAATGCCGTTCTTGTCAAGGTGGTATCCGATTCGGGATTCGGGACGTTTCCGGAGGTGGCGCGGGTGATGCGCCATGTGACATCGTTGGACCCGCACACGGGCGGCCAAGGATATCCCGACTGCCGCGAGATGATCGTTGGAATCATCTCCGCTCGCGCTGGCGAGCTGGTGGAGGCTTTGGCTTACCCCGAAGCGGAGGGCAAATTGGTGCTCGCCGGCGCGATGGCCCAGTACTTGGATGAGCGATTCACGGTCACCGACCGCATCCGGTTGGGATGGACCGTCCGCGACTGACAATGACCTTGCATGGGTCCATCCGCCTCAACCGGGATTTCCTCGCCGCGACCGGGGGTTGATTTCTCTCCGGGCACCGTTGGTGGTGATCCATCGGACGTTCCGTCATATCGCTTCCCCGTTACACTGAACTCCCTCAACTTCCTCGGCGACGCACTCCGCGACCTCCTCGACCCCCGCAGCGAATCATCCCGAATCTGACCCCCGCCGTTCGACATTTCACCCTCCTTCGCGCACGATTCCCCCCATGGAAAATCGGTTCGGCCTCCGCGACCTCATTCTCGCCGTCCTCCTCATCGGCGTCATCGTCACCGTCTGGCTCTCCATCGCCGCCGGCGACCGCCTCTATCGACAGTTCGAGATCGTCAACGCTCGCCTCCAATCCCAGGCCACCGACCTCCAACGCATCCAAGAAGCCCTCGCCCGCGGCGTCGCCACGATCCCCGGCGTCGGCCCGACCACCGAATCCACCACCCAGCCCGCCGCCGCCATCGACTCCCCCCAAGGTCCGTTCAAACGAATCCTCGCCGCCCGCAACCTCCCCGGCTTCGCCCGCGGCGGCTGGATGATCGACGCCTTCGGCAACAACGTCGGCAAACTCACGCCCCTGCTTTCCACCGACGCCTACGCCTCGGCCGTCCAGGCCTACGTCCTCGAAAGCCTCGCCGACCGCGACCCCGACACCCTCGAATGGCGCCCCGTTCTCGCCTCCGGCTGGACCCTCGACGACCACTCCGCCGATCGCGCCGCCTATGTGAAATCCCAAAAGGCCGCCGGCAAGACCGACGAGCAGATCGCCGCCGACCCCGCCGCGCCCCCCGCCCTCCGCATCACCTTCAAGATGCGCCCCCAACCCCTCTTTTCCGACGGCTCGCCCCTGACCGCCGACGACGTGGTCTTCACCTTCAACTTCATCATGGACCCCCGCATCAACGCCCCCCGCGACCGGGCCTACGTCTCCCGCATCTCCAAGGTCGAAAAAACCGCCCCCGACGAGGTCGCTTTCACCTTCAACGAACCCTACTTCGAGGCCTTCGAGCTCGCCGCCGGACTCCCCGTCCTCTCCAAAAACTTCTACTCCCAATTTCCCCCCGCCGATTTCAACCAGTCCGTCGGCTACCTCCTCGGCTCCGGTCCGTATCGCCTCCGCGACCCCAAAACCTGGAAGCCCGGCACCCCCATCGAGCTGGTTCGAAACGACCGCTACTGGGGCGTCCAGCCCGCCTTCGACCGCCTCAGTTGGCGCGAAATATCCAACGACGCCGCCCATCTCGCGGGCTTCCGCAACGGCGACATCGACCTGTTCCCCGCCACCCCCGAACAATACAAACAGATGATCGCCGACGCCGACCTCGTCGCCCGCACCCAACATTTCGAATATCAAAACCCCGTCGGCGGCTACCGCTACATCGCCTGGAACCAAAAACGGTCCGGCCAACCCACCCGCTTCGCCGACGCCCGCGTGCGCCAAGCCCTCACCCTCTTGATCGACCGCCAACGCATGATCCAGGAGATCATGCTCGGCTACGCCGTCCCGGCCACCGGCCCGTTCAACCCGCTGTCCAAGCAATCCAATCCCGAAGTCCAGCCCTGGCCGCTCGATGTCGCCCGCGCCCAAAAACTCCTCGCCGACGCCGGCTACACCCGCAACCCCAAGGACAACGTCCTCTACGATGTCGCCGGACAACCGTTCTCCTTCAAGCTCACCTACCCCTCCGGCAGCGCCAACTACGAAAAAATGGTGCTGTTCCTGAAAGACGCCTACGCCCGCGCCGGCATCGTCCTCCAGCCCGACCCCCTCGACTGGGCCGTCCTCGTCGAACGCCTCAATGACAAGAACTTCGACGCCGTGACCCTCGCCTGGACCGCCGGCATCGAGGGCGACATCTATCAGATGTTCGACTCCTCCCAGTCCGGACCCGGCGGCGACAACTTCGTCGCCTACGCCAACCCCGACCTCGACGCCGCCATTCGATCCGCCCGCACCACCATTGACGAAACCGCCCGCATGAAACGCTGGCGAACCGCCCATGCCATCCTCCACGAGGACCAGCCCTACACCTTCCTGTTTTTCCCCAAGAGCCTCGTCTTCGTCGACCAACGAATCCAAAACGTGTTGGTGACCAAGCTCGGCCTCAACAACCGCGTCGAATGGTTCGTCCCCGCCAACCGCCAACGTCTCGCCCCCTGACGCACTGATCCCCCGACTCCACTGACGCGCCATGGCCAGTTACATCCTCCGACGACTCCTCCTGCTCTTCCCCACCCTCCTGGGCATCACCCTGGTCGTCTTTTTCGTCATGAGCCTCTCCCCCGGCAGCGTCATCACCATGATGCGGTCGGCCGAAGGCGACATGCGCCCCGAGGACCGACAACGCACCCAGGCCTACCTCCAGCACCGCTACGGGCTGGACCAACCCAAAATCGTCCAGTACGCCCGCTGGCTCAATCGCATCTCCCCCGTCGGCTTCAAATACCCCGGCACCACCCTCGATCTTCCCGCCCTGCGATCCGCTTACGCCGACGCCCTCGCCAAGGGCCAATCCCCCCAAGCCGCCCTCGCCGACGTGCAGGTCTTCCACGCCGACCCCGCTGAACAACTCGCCCTCGACGATGGCCAACTCGTCGCCCGAACCGTCCGCACCGGCGAAGGCTTCCCCGCCGCCTGGCGGTTCGGCCTCAAAATCCCCGACCTCGGCCAAAGCATCATCCGACGCCGACCCGTCCTCGATGTCATCCTCGAAGCCATGCCCATCACCCTCCTGCTCAACGGCCTGACCATCCCCATCATCTACATCGTCTCCCTCGTCAGCGGCATCTACGCCGCCCGACGCCGCGGCAAGGCCTTCGATGTCATCAGCGGCGGCGCCTACATCGCCCTCTATTCCATGCCCACCATCTGGATCGGCGTCCTGCTCCTCGGGTTCCTCGCCAGCAAGGACTACCTCAACGCCTTCCCCACCGGCGGCCTCCACTCCAACGCCGCCGACGCCATGACCTTCCTCCCCGTCTTCGCCGCCGGTTTCCATCCCGGCTGGCTCCTCGACGCCCTCTGGCATCTGGTCCTCCCGGTCCTCTGCCTCACCTACGGCGGATTCGCCTTCCTCTCCAAACTCATGCGCGCCAGCGTCCTGGAAAACCTCAACGCCGACTTCGCCCGCACCGCCCGCGCCAAAGGCCTATCCGAACACGCCGTCCTCTTCCGGCACGTCCTGGCCAACAGCATCCTCCCCCTCATCACCGTCGCCGCCGGAATCCTCCCCTCCCTCCTCGGCGGCTCCGTCGTCGTCGAGAGCATCTTCAGCATCAACGGCATGGGTCGACTCATGCTCGAGGCCATCAAGATGAAGGATCAGGAGCTGGTCCTGTCCAACACCTGCGTGATCGCCCTCATCAGCCTCGTCAGCCTCATCGTCGCCGACATCGCCTACGCCATCGCCGACCCGCGGGTGAGCTATGAATGAAACTCCCCGCCATTCCCCGCCCCTCCAAGCCGACTCGCCGCCGCCAAACCCCGCCGGTTCGCCGCCGCCCCGCGACCCGGCCGCTTCCCCGGCCGTTCCCGCCGATCCGCCGCCGCGCAGCCCCGCCGACCCCCCGTCCGCCCTCGCCGCGCCCCTTCCCCCGCGCCGCTCCTGGCTCGCCCGCGCCCTCATCCAAACCGTCGGTCCCTGGGGCGCCCGGTTCGGCCTCGCCTGGATCGCCCTCGTCGCCCTCTGCGCCATCTTCGCCCCCTTCCTCGCCTCCAGTTGGCCCTACGCCATCCGCATCGACGGCCGGACCACCAGCCCGCTCCTTCGCCACCTCACCGCCGCCGACTGGACACTCCTCGCCGGCCTCATCGCCGCCGTGAGCCTCTATTTCCTCCACCGCATCCGCCCGGCCACCCGATTTTCCGCCCTCGCCGCCCTCCTCCTGTTCACCTATATCCTCGGCGCCCTGTTCGTCACCGAGGACAAAGCCCCCGTCTACGATCAATACCGCGCCCTCGAATCCCGGGGCGCCGTCCAATGGGTCCTCCGCACCCCCATCCCCTTCAGCCCCTCCGACCGACTGCGCGACCAATTCCAACCCGACCGACCCCACCCCTGGGCGCCGTCGTCGGCCCACCTCCTCGGCACCGACTCCACCGGCGCCGACATCCTCTCCAACATGATCCACGCCTGCCGAATCGCCATGTCCATCGGCTTCATCTCCACCGGCATCGCCTTGGCCATCGGCATCGTCATCGGCGGGCTGATGGGCTATTTCGTCGGCGCCGTCGATCTGCTCGGCATGAGACTCGTCGAAATCTTCGGCGCCATCCCCACCATCTACCTCCTGCTCACCTTCGTCGCCTACTACGACCGCAACATCTACCTCATCATGACCATCATCGGCTTTACCGGATGGGTCGGCGACGCCCGATTCGTCCGCGCCGAGTTCCTCAAGCTCCGCAACCAGGACTTCGTCCACGCCGCCACCGCCGCCGGACTCCCCCTCCGATCCATCCTCTTCAAACACCTCCTCCCCAACGCCTTGGCGCCACTGCTCGTCTCCGCCAGCTTCGGCGTGGCCTCCGCCATCCTCATCGAATCCACCCTCAGCTTCCTCGGACTCGGACTCGTCGACGCCACCAGTTGGGGACGACTCCTCGAAATGGCCCGCGGCGAGGGCGGCGGATTCCACTGGTGGCTCGCCCTCTTCCCCGGCCTGGCCATCTTCCTCACCGTCCTGGCCTACAACCTCATCGGCGAATCCCTCCGCGACGCCCTCGACCCCCGCCTCCAAGGCGGCGCCTGACCTGCCGCACCCCACCGTTGTTATACACAAGTGCGTCGCCGCCGGCGGCAGTCCCCTTGTCGCGGGGCCGCCGGCGGCA
>JBBSAF010000179.1:0-5776 GCA_038252525.1 Tepidisphaerales bacterium | reverse complement strand
GGTGCGGAACTTGAAATCCGCCCCCCACTTCGCCAGCGCCGCCGAAGTGGTGACGATCTTGAGGTTGCTGGCCGGGATGAGCGGGAGGTCGCTTTGATGGCGATAGATCACCTTCGCGTCGCCGGCGTCGTCCAGCCGCAACGCCTCGATGCCGACATCGGCCTTCTGGAGCAGCTTGTCGCGCAGGACGGCTTGGATGTCCCCATCCAGATCCGCGTGCGCGATCCCGGTCGCCAACAAGATTCCCCAGATCGCCAATCCCAGTGCCGCCAGTCGATTCATCCGTGAACCCTCACAAAAAATCCGCCTCCGCGGGTCGCATCCTATCATATCCCCGTCGACGGCGAACCTCGACCCGTGGATCCCGACCCGTGGGTTCCGACATGCGGGTTCCGGTCCGTGAATCCCGACATGCGGGTTCCGGCCCGTGGGTTCCGACATGCGGGTTCCAACCTGCGGGTCGAATCGCATCCCGGCCGGCGATCATGCCGCGTGCGCTCTCACAACCGCCCAACCCCGTCCCTTCCGCTCGCGCCGTTGGGCGCGGGCAGTGACGCCTCATTGCCATGCACAAGTCCCCCCACGCCTACAGCGATTCCCCCGTCGCGGGGGCGCCGCGCCCCCCCCTTTTCCAATCGAAGCCGACGATGAAGTCGCAACACGAGGGTTTTCACACCGTCCACACGCCGCCGATGCCGGTCGCGCCGTCGGACGCGGGCGAGGGCGCCATGCCATTAAGCGGGATGCGGCGCCCGAAGGGGGACACAAAAGATGTACCTATAAGCGAAGTGGGGACGCCCCCGCCACATGAGGTCGCGCTCCGCCGCGACCTCGCGACGGCCATGGCCGTCAACTTGACCTTCCGGCCGCCAGCGTCGCTGGTTGGGGTGCACGGGCTTAACCGCAGCTACACCGCCCCGCCCCCGCTTCCCGGCCATCCTCTTGCCTCCCCCGTCGCGCCACCCCCCGGAATTGGGACCGCCGCGCCCCGCGCCCTATAATCCCCGGCGTGACCGCCTTCGTCGAATCCTGTGTCAACGCCGCCAGCGGCTTTGCCGCCGCCGTCGAGCGGACCGCCGGGCGCCGGCCCCGCGCCCGACACCTGCTCAAGGCGCTCGCCGGCAAGAAAAACATCCTCATCACCGCCCACCGCGATCCCGATCCCGACGCCATCGCCTCGTGCCTGGCCCTCAACACCCTGCTGGAAACCAAGCTCCCCGGCGCCCGCGCGCGCGTCTCGGTCTGCGGACGCATCGGCGGCGGACTCAACCAAATCTTCGCCCGCGAATCCGACCCCCGCATGATCGACTGGGATCCCGACTCCTTCGGCGAGTTCGACGCCATCGTCCTCGTCGACACCCAACCGGCGTTCAGCAACAACCCCCTGCCCCCCAAGTTCGCCCCGCTCGTCGTCATCGACCACCATCGCGGACGCGGGCGCCCCCCGCGCTGCGCCTTTTGCGACATCCGACCCGACGTGGGCGCGTCGGCCTCCATTCTCTTCAGCTATTTCATGGAGCTCGAGGTTCCCATCGCCCCCGACTTGGCCGCCACGCTGTTGTTCGCCATCGAATCCGACCTCGCCGGCGCCGCCGGGCAGCCCGGCGAGCTCGACAACGTCGCCCTCTCCAGCCTCACCCTGCTGGCCGACACCCACAAGCTCTACAAGATGCGGTATGTCGACCTGCCGCAATCGTACTATCTCGCCTACGCCAGCGGCCTGAACAACGCGATGTATTACGGGCACGCCATGACGAGCTTCATCGGGCCGATCGACTCGCCCGAGAAACCCGCGATCATCGCCGACTTTCTGCTCCGCTTCGACAAGGTCACCTGGGCGCTGGTGACGGCCATCAACGGCGCCAATCTGGTGATGTCGGTTCGCACCAACGCCGGAAAATCCTCGGCCGCCGACATCGTCCGCAAGCTGGTCCGCAACCTCGGCGAAGGCGGCGGGCATCGCGCCAAGGCCGGCGGCGCCGTCGCGTTGGCCAACGGCACGCCGACCGAAATCGACCGCGTCCGCGAAATCCTGCGACGGCGTTTCCTCAAGGCGTTGAACATCAAAACCCTCCGCGGCAGGCGATTGGTCCCCAAGCCCGACGCGGAAAAGTGACACCATCCGCTTCGCCGCGCCACGCGGGGGGGCGAATCGTCGATCCGCCCGCTCTCTTGACCCGCACGCATCACCGCCAACGGATGGTCGATCACGACGGACGGCGAATCGTCGATCCGCCAGCCCTCTTGACCCGCACAGGGTCGATGGAGCCGAGGCGTTCGGTGCGTTGTCGGCGAATCGTCGATCGCCCCCCCCGCTGATCCGCCGCTCTGCTGATCCGCCCTCCTGCTGATCCGCCCCCTCTTTCAATCACCGTGCCCCCGCTTACAATTCGCCGTCCCATGACCACCGAATTGCCCAAGTCGTTCGATCCCGCCGTCCTCGAACCCATCGTCCGCGCCGCGTGGGAATCCCATCGCGCGTTCGCCGCCGATCCCTCCGATCCCGGCGAGCCGTACAGCATCGTCATCCCGCCCCCCAACGTCACCGCCGCTCTGCACCTCGGCCATGCCCTCAACAACACCCTGCAGGACATCCTGATCCGCAAGCATCGCATGAGGGGCGACAACGCCGTCTGGCTGCCGGGC
Organism: Tepidisphaerales bacterium; assembly: GCA_038252525.1. Classification (GTDB taxonomy): domain Bacteria; phylum Planctomycetota; class Phycisphaerae; order Tepidisphaerales; family Tepidisphaeraceae; genus JBBSAF01. The sequence continues at coordinate 3,130 of JBBSAF010000179.1, read as the reverse complement.
ACCGACCACGCCGGCATCGCCACCCAGACCGTCGTCGAGAAGCGCGTCTTTCAGGAGGAGGGCAAACGCCGCACCGACTTCGCCCGCGACGAGTTCATCGGGCGCATCCAAGCGTGGAAGGACGATTACGAGGCCCGCATCACCGAACAGCTCAAGGCCATGGGCTGCTCGTGCGACTGGGACCGCCAGGCGTTCACCATGGACCCGCCCCGCGCCGCCGCCGTCCGCGAGGCGTTCTTCCGTCTCTTTGCCGACGGATTGATCTATCGCGGCAAACGCCTGGTCAACTGGGACCCCGCCACCCAAACCGCCCTCGCCGACGACGAGGTCGAAATGGAGGAGATCGACGGGCACTTTTATTATCTGCGATATCCCCTCGCCGACGGCTCCGGCCATGTGACGGTCGCCACCACCCGCCCCGAGACCATGCTCGGCGACACCGCCGTCGCCATCAATCCCCGCGACCCCCGGGCCGCCGACTTGCGCGGCCAATCCGTCCGCCTGCCCATCGTCGGGCGCGAAATACCCATCGTCGAGGACAACTACGTCGTCATGCCGGTCCGATTCGGCGGCGACGACAAGGACCCCAAGGCCGTCCTCGCCACCGGGTTCCTCAAGGTCACGCCCGCCCACGATCCCAACGACCATGAAATCGGCCGGCGTCACAATCTGGCGGTCATCAACGTGCTGGCGCCCGACGGGACCATCAGCGACCGCCACGGCTGGACCGACATCGGCGATGCCGGTTTCGTCCTCGGCCAAACCCGCGAGGACGCCCGCCAAGCCATCGTCCATTGGTTCAAGGTCAACGGTCTGCTTGAGGAAATCAAACCGTATCGCCATAGCGTCGGCCACAGCTACCGCAGCCACGTCGCCATCGAGCCGTACCTGAGCGACCAGTGGTACTGCAAAGTCACCGACCCCCGCCTCGCCGGCGCCGCCCTCGCCGCCATGGCCGAGGACCAGCGCGACGGCGCGAAGAAGGACGCCGCCGCAAGCTCCGATCATTCACCGAAATCCGCCCTCCGCTTCCACCCCGCCCGATACGCCAGGACATTCCAAACCTGGCACGAGAACATCCGCGATTGGTGCATCTCCCGGCAACTCTGGTGGGGACATCGAATCCCCGTGTGGAGCTCCCCCGCCGGCCGCGTGTCGCCAGCCAACTTCGCCGACCCCGCCAATGTCTCGATCCGCGCGATGGACGACGCCCAATTCGTCTGCCTGCGGACACACGATGACGCCGCCGTCGCCGTGCTCGAATCCGCCGGATTCACCCAGGACCCCGATGTCCTGGACACCTGGTTTTCCAGCGCCCTTTGGCCCATGAGCACCCTCGGCTGGCCGGACGCCGACGCCATCGCCGACCCGCGATCGGCGCTGAATGTCTGGAATCCCACCAGCGTCCTCTGCACCGCCCGCGAGATCATCACCCTCTGGGTGAGCCGCATGGTGATGTTCAATTTGTATTTCCTGAACCGCCTGCCGTTCCGCGATGTGTTCATCCACGCCATGATTCAGGATGGGCACGGCCAGAAGATGAGCAAATCGCTGGGCAACGGCGTCGATCCGATGGACATCATCCACTCCCATGGCGCCGACGCCATGCGGTTCACACTTACCGGCATGGCCACCAACACCCAGGATGTGCGCCTCCCGGTGGACATGGTCGATCCCGTCAGCGCCGAGACCTTCACGCCCCACTACATCACCGATTCCGCCGGCTACACCGTCGCCGCCCCCATCCAGCAGGCGCCGTCCGATCCGCGGCGGAAGATGGTCTCCAGCTACGGCGTCGCCTCGGGCAAAGCCCACGCCACCCCCGACCAGCCCGTCGCCCGCAACACCAGCGCCAAGTTCGATTTCGGGCGCAACCTCTGCAACAAACTCTGGAACGCCGGGCGATTCGTCATGATGAGCCTCGCCAACGCCCCCGCGCCGGCCGGCGATCCCGCGAGCACGACCCAACCCGCGCGCACAACCCACCCCCAATCATCCACCGCCCCCGCCCCGACGAACGCCGCCGCGCCATCAACCCACCCCGCGCCTTTCACCGCCCCCGCGCCGGCCAATGCCCCCGCGCCGACGACTCTGGCCGACCGCTGGATCCTCTCGCGCCTCGCCCGCGCCGTCCGCGATGCCGACGAGGGACTCGGCGCCTACCGTTTCGACCAGTACGCCAAGGTCTGTTACGACTTTTTCTGGCGCGATTTCTGCGACTGGTATCTCGAGGCCATCAAGCCCGCCATGCGCGACCCGGCCTCCGCCCCCGCCTCCGCCGCCGTCCTCGCCACCACCCTCGACCAGGTGCTCCGCCTCATGCACCCGGCCATCCCGTTCATCACCGAAACCCTCTGGTCGCAGCTCAATTCCGTCCGACCCATCCGCGGCCTGGTCGGCATCGACGCCCCGCCGAGCGAACTGCTCATCCACGCCCGCTGGCCGGCGCCGTCATCGCGCTGGATCGACGATTCGGCCGAAACCCAATGGCAGCGCCTCCAGGACATCGTCGGCGCCATCCGCAATCTCCGCAATGAACACAAGGTCGAGATCAAAAAGCGCGTCAAGGTCGCCATCGCCGCCCCGCCCGACATCGCCGCCGATCTCGCCGTCCACATCGCCCTGATCGACCTGTTGGCCACCTGCGATTCATCGCTTTCGTCGGCCTCCCCATCGTCCACCGCCGCCCGCGCCACCGCCGCCGGCGTCGAGCTGTATGTCGAGGGATTGGTCGACGAATCGGCCGAGAAACAGCGCCTCGCCAAGCGCCGCGAGGAACTGACCCGAGCGATCGCCGCCATGAAAGCCCGCCTCGACAACCCCGGCTACATCGCCAAGGCCCCGCCCCGCCTCGTCGAGCAATCCCGCGCCCAACTCGCCGACGCCGAATCCGAATTGGCGAAGATCCCCGACGCCTGACGGCCCCGCGCGATTCCTCGCGGGTCCCGATCGCATTTTCCGTGGCGGGTGCGCGGCGTCCCCTTCCGCACCTACATCGGTGGATCCCGCCCCCCTTCATGTCGCGGGGGCGCCCCGCCCCCGTTGTTATACACAAGTCACCCGCCACCCGCCGTGGTCCCCCCGTCGCGGGGGCGCCTCGCCCCCGCTTTTCCAATTCAAGCCGATGAGG
>JBBSAF010000178.1:0-5823 GCA_038252525.1 Tepidisphaerales bacterium | reverse complement strand
GGATTCGATCCAGTTGATGGTGCGGCCATCGGCGTGGCGCACGCGCCAGGCGCTGCCGCTGGGGTTGGATCGCCATTTGCGGACGCGGATGTGGTGGGTCGATTTGAGCGCGCGGACGATGGCGGGATAGTCGGGCACTGTCTTGGCTTATCGGCCAATGCGGCGGGCGGCGTTGACGCGATTAAAGGGGCGGCTTCGCATCGTCGGTGGTCGATGGGTCCGATAGCCCCGATCGTCGGGAAACGCATTTGGCGTTGGCCTCGTTGAGGTCGGCGATTTTCTCGTTGGCCTTGGCGATGGCGCGCTCGCTGGTGATGTCCACCCGCAGCCGGGCGTAGAGGCTCATGTAGGCGTTGGCGACATAGACCAGGGCGAAGCCGGCGATGAGGTATCCGCGCCAATCGTCGATGAGCAGGCGGAATCGCGTGAGCAGCAGGTAGCCGGCGGCGACGTAATGGCTGAAGCAGTATTCGCAGGTGAACAGGTAGAAAAACTTGCGGCTGGCGAGGCGTCGGCACCCTTGGCTGCGGTCGAGGCAATAGTCGTGGAGTTCGCGGAAGACCTCCTCGTGGGTGACGGTCCAGGCGACGGCGGCGATGGGGATGGCGCCGATGAGCAACCAGGCGATCTGGGGCCAGAGATGGGAGGCGTCGGGGGGCATGGTGAGCGCATTGATACCCGGCGGAGCCGCGAAGGGGGAAGGGGCAATCGGGAAAGGGGCAGTCGGGCGCGGGTGGGCGAGGGGCGCGGGCGCCTCGCTGTTATACTGCTCGCGGCCTTCCATGAGACATTCGCAATGGCTCGGAATATGCGTCGCATCGCGTGTTTACCCGAGCGAATTGTCTCAATAGGGCCAGCGAGCAGTATATACGCACCTCGGCCATTGCCCTCGCCGATTCATGTGGCTCAGCCGCCCCCGGCCGAGTGAATGGAGGTTGGCGTGTCAACGGAGGACACATCCGAGGGCGATTATGCCACCTGTTTCTTGACGGGAGCGTGGGTTGGAGCGGGAGAGGGTTTTTTGTAATACAACAAGGCGAAGGCGCGCAAGCGACGGGAGGAATGGGACGGCGGGCGATGGGGGCGGGGATGCGATAGGATGGGCGGGCATGGGTCGCATCGTGTTGGCCACGCTCAATGCCCGTTACCCGCACGCCGCGTTCGGGTTGCGGTATTTGTTGGCGAATCTCCCGGAGGATTTGCGGGCGGATGCGGAGATCGTCGAGTTCGACATCAACCAGCGCCCGACGGACATCGTGGAGCGGCTGCTGGATGCGAATCCGCGGATCATCGGGCTGGGGGTTTACATTTGGAACGTCGGGCCGACCACGCAGGTGGTGGCGGAGCTCAAGCGGTTGAGGCCGGGGATCGTCATTGTGCTGGGCGGCCCGGAGGTGAGCCACGAGAGCGAATCGCAGGCGATCGTCGCGCTGGCCGACCACACGATCACCGGGGAGGCGGATTCGGCGCTGGGGGCGTTGTGCCGACGGATTCTCGATGGGGGGACGTCGCCGAAAATCATCGCGGCGGATTTGCCGGACATGGCGGCGGTGCGGTTGCCGTACGACCTGTATACCGACGCGGACATCGCCCATCGGGTGATCTATGTGGAGGCGTCGCGCGGGTGTCCGTTCCACTGCGAGTTTTGTCTGTCGGCGCTGGATGTGCCGGTGCGCAACGTGCCGCTGGAACCATTCCTGGCGGCGATGGAGGGTTTGCTTGAGCGCGGGGCGACGGCGCTGAAGTTCGTGGATCGCACCTTCAACCTCAATGTCTCCGTCGGCGCGGCGATCCTGCGGTTTTTCCTGGCGCGGATGCGGCCGGGGTTGTTCCTGCATTTCGAGATGATCCCCGATCGGCTGCCGAGGGAATTGCGGGAGCTTCTCGCGGCGTTTCCGGCGGGGACGGTGCAACTGGAGGTGGGGATCCAGACGTTCGATCCGGTGGTGGCCGCCCGGATCGGGCGTCGGCAGGACAACGCCAAGGTCGAGGAAAACCTGCGATTTTTGCGGGCCGAAACCGGCGTTCACCTGCACGCCGATTTGATCGCGGGATTGCCGGGTGAGGATGTGGGCGGTTTCGGCGCGGGGTTCGACCGATTGGCGGGGCTGAACCCGCACGAGATCCAGCTTGGCATCCTCAAGCGCTTGCGCGGGGCTCCGATCGCCCGGCACGACGGGGAATTCGCCATGGTCTATTCGCCGCACCCGCCGTATGAGGTGCTGGAGACCGGCGCGATGGATTTCGCGACGATCCAGAACCTGCGTCGGATGGCGCGGCATTGGGACCTGCTGTCCAACAGCGGCAATTACACGCTCACGCTGCCGATGCTGTGGGGGGACGGCTCGCCGTTTCGGGCGTTTTGGCGATTGTCGGCGTGGCTGCATGAAACGACCGGCCAACGATTGCACGGGATCGCGCTGCACCATTTGACGGAGCTGCTGTTCCGGTATTTGACGGAGGTCGCCGGGCGCGACGCCGACGGGGTGAGGGAATCATTGGGGCGCGACTACGCCCGCAACGGTCGGAAGGACCTGCCCGATGGGGTTCGCGGCGGGGTTCGCGGCGGGGAGCCGCCGGCGCGGGGGCAACCCATCGCGGCGAAAACGCCGGCGCGGCAGGCGCGGCATCTGGGCGAGGGGTGAGAATCCTCGTTGTTATACACAAATCACCGGCCAGCCGCCGTCGTTCTCATGTCGCGGGGGCGCCTCGTCCTTGCCTTGCCATTCAAAGCCGACGGTGTCGGCGCTCAATGGCGGATTTCACGACCTCCAAACCCGCCTTCGCCCGGTGATGCCCTTTTGGACGGGGCCGAGGCGGCCCCGCGACACGGGACTGCCGCCGGCGGCGGCGGACTCGTGTATAACAACGAGGGGTGAGAGGCCCGCTACAGCAGCGATTCGAGCTGGTCGACGAGCTCGGCGAAGTGGCCCAGGGCGGTGTTGACGGCGTGGGGTTTTTCCATGTCCACGCCGGCGCCGCGAAGCAGGTCCAGCGGATACCGGGAGCATCCGCCGGAGAGGAACCCGAGATAATCGTCCAACTCGCGTTTGCCGCCGGTGAGCACTCGCCGGCCGAGGGCGATGGCGGCGCTGAGGCCGGTGGCGTATTTGTAGACGTAGAACGCGCGATAAAAATGGGGGATGCGCAGGCACTCCAATTCCAACTGCGGGTCGATGGTGAAATCCGGGCCGAAATAAAGTTCCAGCAGTTTGCGGTATTCCGCGCGGACCTTTTCCAACGTCAGCGGTTCGCCGGATTCGACGATGGCGTGGGCGATCTTCTCGAACTCCGCGAACATGGTTTGGCGGATGATGGTGCCGCGGATGGCGTCGATCTGCCGGTTCACCAGGTACGCCTTTTCGCGGTCGTCCTTGGCGTGGTCCATGAGATGTCGGGCCAGAAGTTGTTCGTTGAACGTGCTGGCGACCTCGGCGACGAAGATGGTGTAGTTGTAATATTGATACGGCTGGTTGCGGGCCGAATATCGGCTGTGCATGGAGTGGCCGGCCTCGTGGGCGAGGGTGAAAACGTGGTCGAGGACGTCCGGCTGGTAATTCATGAGGATATAGGGCTGGCCGTCGTAGCTGCCGCTGGAGAAGGCTCCGGACTGTTTTCCGGCGTTGGGATATCGGTCGCACCAGCGGGCGGTGGTCAAACCGCGGCGAAGCTCGGCGACATATTCATCTCCCAGGGGGGAAAGCGATTCGATGACGGCGGCGACGGCCTTGTCCCAGGGGGTGGATTTGTCGAGGTCCGACAGGATCGGCACATAGGTGTCGTAGTGGTGGATGTCGCGGAGCTTCATCTTGCGGCGGCGAAGCTCGAAATAGCGGTAGAGCGCCGGCAGGTTCTTGTGGACCGCGGAGATGAGGCTGTCGTAGACCTTCACCGGCACGCGGTCGGCGAACAAGGCGCCGGCCAGGGCGCCGGGGTAATTGCGGGCGCGGGCGTAATAGACATCGCGTTGCACCGATCCGTTGAGGGTGGCGGCGAGCGTGTGGCCGTGTTTCTCGAACTCCGCGTAATACTGTATGAACGCCTTTTGGCGCACCTTGCGGTCTCCTTGGTGCAGCAGGGCGCTGAACGAGGAGTGGCCGAGCTCGAGGGTGCGTCCCTTGGCATCCTCGATCAGGCCGAACTTCATGTCCGCGTCGGTGAGTTGCCGGAAGGCGTGGTTGGACGCCTCGGCCATCTGCCCCTGCATGGCCAGCAAGTGTTCCTCCGAATCCGACAGCGTGTGCGGACGATAGCGGACGATGCGTTCCAACAGCGTGCGCCAGTCGGTCGACTCGGGGCTTTTGAGCATGCGCTCGAACTTGGTTTGGGGGATGGACAGGATTTCGGGGCGGATCCACGCCGCGGCCTCGGCGGCCCGGGTGGCGGCGTGCTCGAATCGCCCCTTCATCGTTTGATAGGTTCCGTTGCCCTGGTCCTCGGTGGATCGCAAAAAGGCATATTGCCCCAGGGCCTCGCCGTCGCGGTCGAAGGCGGTGTCGAACGCGAGCAACTTCGCCAGCGTTTTGGCGTCGTCGAGCGTGCCCTTGAACGCCGCGTAGCCGCCGATGCGCTTGCGCCAGGCGGTGAAGGCCTTTTCCCATTTGGCGTCGGTGGGGAAGAGGGCCTCGAGATTCCATCGGTCGGCCGGTTTCACTTTCGACCGCGCGATCAGGGTTTGCGCCTTGGCCATGGATCAATCCTTGTTGGGTTTCCGCATGATGAAGAGATAATTGAAGCCGCGGAGGAAAAAGTTCCCCTCCTCGGCCGCCTTGCGATAGTTGCCCATCTCCAGGGTTTTGTTGTGGCGGGTGACGGCGATGATGTCCACCGGCGCGAGGTGTTTTCGCAATCGCGCGAACAGATCGAAACCGATGGGGTGGAACGCCTCGCCGTGGACATACGAATCCGACACGTACAATCCCATGAAGGCGCCGGGTTTGAGGACGCGTTCGATCTCGGCGAACACCGCGTCCATGGCGTCATGATAGGCGTCGGTGGCGGCGTCGAGCTTGCCGATGTCGCGCGGGTCCGGGCCGTAGTCCAGATGGGTCGAGTAGGGGGGATCGATGAAGACGAAATCGACCTTGGCGGTGAGTTCCGCGGGCAAATGGCGGGCGTCGACGCGGAAGATGTCGGTTCGCGCGGGATGGACATCGTAGCCCAGGGCGCGTCGTCCGAGGTCGCGGGCGACATCGAGGGTGGTGCCGCTGCCGGCGAAGCAGTCGATGACCAGATCGCGCGGTTTGGTGTAGCGCTGGAGCAGGTTCCAGATGATGTAACTGGGCGTGGCGCCCTTGAAGCCGGGAATGCCCTGGGGTTTGTCGCCATAATCCTGGGATGGATACTCCCACAATGTCGTCACTTGGATCGACAGCGGCGGTTTTTTGACCCGGTGGGGGGGTGGCGAACCGGCGGCGCGCGGGTCGGGGAACGGCGTCCGCGATGGCGAAGGCGACGACGCGCGGCGATCGCGCGGGGGCAGGCCGTCGCGCGGGGGACGATCGCGCGGGGGCAGGGCGTCGCGCGGAGGAAGGCCATCGCGTAGGGGGCGATCGCGCGGGGGCAGGCCGTCGCGCGGGGGACGATCGCGCGGGGGCAGGCCATCGCGCGGGGGACGATCGCGGTCGCGCCCGCTCATGCCTTCACCACCCGTCCGGTCGCGGGCACGTTGGCCATGGCGTTGCGGGTGTCGATGACGAGGCGGGCGTGGGCGCCGACCATCGTCCAGTCGATGGCGGCGTGGTGGGTGGCCACGATCACGCAGTGGTAGCGCGCCAAGCCCTCCGGGGTGAGGGGCGCGCTGCTCATTCGCAGGTCATATTT
>JBBSAF010000177.1:0-5864 GCA_038252525.1 Tepidisphaerales bacterium | reverse complement strand
GCCCTTCTGCCCGGCGGTGTCGAGGATGTGATCGACGAGGAATCCGTCGGGATGGACCGGATCGTGTTGGGCGAGGATGTCGGCGGTGATCTGGATGAGGTATGAGTCGAGGTCGCCTTGGTTCCAGTCGGCGAAGACCTTTGCGATTTTCGGCGCCGGCAGATCGAGGAGTTGGGCGAGGAGCCAGTAGGCCTCGCCGATGAGCTGCATGTCGATGTATTCAATGCCGTTGTGGATCATCTTGACGTAATGCCCGGCGCCATCGGGGCCGAGGTAGGCGGTGCAGGGGACGCCACCGACGACGGGATGGCCGGGGGAATGGTCCTCGAGCGGGCGGCCGGTTCGGGCATCGACCTTGGCGGCGATGGCGGTCCAGATGGGCTGGAGGTGCTTCCAGGATTCGGGGTCGCCGCCGGGCATCATGCTGGGTCCGAAGCGGGCGCCGAGCTCGCCGCCGGAGACGCCGGAGCCGAAGAACTTGCATTGGCCGGCGTATTGGCGTTCGCGTCGGATGGTGTCGGTCCAGAGGCTGTTGCCACAATCGACGACCACGTCGTCGGGTTGGACGCCGGCGTCGAGGAGTTGTTGGACGACGGCGTCGATGGCGGGGCCGGCCTTGACGAGGATGAGGATTTTGCGGGGGCGCTGCAGGGCGGCGACGAAGGATTGAAGTTCGGCGTGGCCGGTGACGCGGGGGGCGGAGGGTTCATCGCGGGCGATGGCGGCGAGCCAGTCGGTCATGGTGGCGGTGGTGCGGTTGTATACCGCGACATCGAAGCCGTGGTCGGCGATGTTGAGGACGAGGTTCTGGCCCATGACGGCGAGTCCGATGAGTCCGACGTCGGCGAGGGGTTGCGGTGGCATGGTGGAGGCGGGTTCCTTGGCAAGGGGATCGGGTTGTTTGTCGAGGCGGGCATCATAGTCGCGGGGGCGACGGGGGGGTAGGCGGAGGGAAAATCGGGGGAACGCCTTCATCGAAGTCGGGGAATGGCGCGCGGATTGACCCGGATTTTCACAGGAACAATGAAGCCGAATCCTCGCCGATCACGGATGTCTTTATCTGTGGCAATCCGTGTCAATCCGTGGATATGTTTCTTCGGACTCCAAACGCCGCGAAAAATCAGCATGAAAAATCAAAGGGGTCGGGAGTCTTTGTTCTAACCATGGAGCCAACCAAATCAAAGACTCCCGACCCCTTTGATCGCCCGCTTTTTCATTCGATGGCGTTCGGGCATCGGGTGACGGCCTTGGCGCTGACGCCCCGAACGCGCGGCGGACCCTGGATGCTCCTCATTTTCGGACCGAGGCGGAGGCGATGGCGGGGAGGTGGCCGCCGGTGGCGCTGGAGACGGGATCGACGGTGACGAAGGCGTCGGGATCGGCGACTCGGACGATATCGAGCAGTTGGCGGCCGCGCCGTCGGGGGGCGACGACGAAGAGGATGAGCACGTCGCCGTCGCGTCCCTCGCCGCGGACCGTCGTGGCGCCGAAGTTGTGTTGTAGCAAGGTGTTGCGGATGACCTCGGGGGCATCGCGGCTGATGATGCGGGCGATGATCCACCCCGAGGCGATCCAGCGCTCGAGGGTGATGCCGACGAAAGTGCCGGTGGAGAATCCGGCGGCGTAGCCCACCACGTTCCAGTAATTGTCGAGTTGGTTGAAGACCTGGCGGACGGCCACGATCCAGATTCCCGCCTCGACGAGGGCCAGGGCGGCGGCGATCCAACGGTTGCCGCGGACGGTGTGGACCACGCGAAGGGTTCCGACCGACACATCGCCGATGCGGGCGAGGAAGATGAACAGGGCGCCGTAGAGGGGCATGGGGGGGCAGTGGGTGGTTGGCAGTGGGCACTTGGCAGGAAGAAGAAGCAACGACTGACGCGTCCTTTGGCTCCCCACTATCAACCATCAACCGGCAACTATCAACCGTTGTCGTTCGGCATCATCCCGCACGATCGGATGGACCGGAACGGGGGCAGGTGATTCGCCGGGGGCGGGGTCCGATAAGATCGGGCGGGGTTATTGGCGATTGACGGGGGGGCCGCGTCGGCATAGAAGTAATGATTGTTCCACATCGACCATTCGATGATGGATGCTTTAATTTTTCGTGGGCGGTCGTCCGGCGACGGGGTAGGGTTGGCCGGGAGGGACGCATCACGAAAGGCCAACCATGCTGCGATTGCCGCGAACCATGAACCGCACCCAGCGCTGGGCGAAACACGCCTTGGTGGGGTTGTGCGCGATCTTGGCGGTCGGGGTGGGCGGCGCGGTGGCCGGTCGGATGCTGGACCCGACGGCGCCGGCGGTGCGGTTCGTCGATGCCGATGGCAATGTGGGCGCCGCGACGGCGGTGGCGGGGATGGACCGGGTGGCGCCGGCGGCGGAAGCGACGCTGTTGGCGGCGGACGGGGTGGAGGCGGAGGCCGAGGGGCATCCGAAGGTGCTCTGGATGGAAGTGACGGCGTACTGTGCTTGCGAGAAGTGTTGCGGCAAGCATTCGCCGGGGATCACGGCCAGCGGCAGGAAAGTGACGTTCAACGAAGGCCATTTCGTGGCCGCCGACACCGACGTGCTGCCGTTCGGGACCCATTTGAGCATTCCGGGTTACGCCGACGGACAGGCGGTGCCGGTGCTGGATCGGGGCGGGGCGATCAAGGGACACAAGCTGGATGTGTTTTTCGCGGATCACGATCAGGCCAAGGCGTGGGGGCGACGGAAGTTGGCGGTGACGGTGGTTGAGGTTCCGTGACGCGGGCCGGGGGGAAACACCCCATCATGAAAAGCGGGGGGCGATCCCGTCGAGAGATAGGTGGCATGGCCGCGCTCGGCTGTGCGTCCCCATGGCGCGCCGCTCGCCATTCACTCAGCCGGGGGCGGCTGAGCTACAGGAATCGCCACGGGCAAGAGGCGAATTTTGTATAACGACGAGGCGTGGGCGCCCCCGTTGTTATACACAAGTCACCGGCCAACCGCCGTCGTTTCCCCGTCGCGGGGGTGCCTCGCCCCCGTTTTTCCAATTCAAGTAGATGAGGACGGCTCTCAACGGTGGTTTTCACAACCTCCAAATCCATCTTCGCCCGGTGGGCTCCCCCCGACGCGGGGACTGCCGCCGGTGACGGCGGACGTGTGTATAACGACGAGGCGTGGGCGCCCCCGTTCAGGGGCGCGGCAAAAGGATCGGGCGTCCGGGATGGGCGGGCGACGATCCGCGGGGGTCAATTCATGCGGGGGGTCAATTCATGCGGGGGGTCAATTCAGACGCAGCGCGGCGCCTTCCTGTTCCCACTGTTGGACGAGGCGACGGAGGTCGCCGATGGTGGCGTTGAGGGTTTGGGTGGATTCGACCAGGGCGGCATAGAGTTTGGGGTCGTTGACCAGCAGGCCGGCGGTGCCCTTGCCCTGGTCGATCTTGGCGGTGATGGATTGGGTGGTTTCGAGGATTTTGGCGATCTGTTCGAGTCGGCCTTCGAGTTTGTCGGTCACACGGTCGATGCCGCCGCCGGCTTTTTGGAGGGTGGATTGGGCGCTGTCGGCGACGGCGTCGAGCTTGGCGGAGGTTTTCTCCAATTGGGCGCCGATCCGGTTGGCGGTGGCGGTGGCGTCGCGGACGTTGGCGAGGGCGGCCTTGAGATCGGATTTCATTTGCGGGTCGGCGACGATGGCATCGACGGATTCGATGAGTTTCCCGGCCTTTTCGATTTGTCCGCGCAGCGAAACGATCGCCTCGTCGGTGTGGGTGACGACATTGGACTCGCGCATCTGACGGGACAGGGCGGTGAGTTCCTTGGCCAAGGCGGCGAACTCGGGGGGCAGCACCTCGAGTCCGACGAACTCGGCCTTGAGCGTCGCCCCGGCCGCCAGGCGTCCGGACGGCGCCACGTCGGGGGGAACTTCGAGATTGATGGCGGCCGAGGCGCCGATCAGCCCCTGGGTGCGGATGCGGGCGACGACGTTGGCGGGGATGACGTTGCGGGTTTCGATCAGGGCGTCGATGAGGACCTTCGGGCCGTCGGGAGCGAGGCGGACGTCGATGATCTTGCCGACGTTGACGCCGCGATAGTAGACCGGGGAGCCGCCGTTGACGCCCTGGGCGCGGTCGGCGACCATCGAGATGGGCATCTGGTCCTCGGTGAAGAGTTTGGCCGGGGCATCGCCGAACTTGAGGATCATGAAACCCAGGACCAGGAGCGATCCGAGGACGGTGAGTCCGACAACGATGTTCTTGCGGTACGATGTCATGGGAGGCATATCATAAGGCAACGGCGTCGGCGTCGCCCGGTTGGGCGTCGGTTCTTTTAGTCCGGGCGGGCGATGGATTCAAGCGGAGGGCGATTGGGCGCGATTCGGGTCATGGCGGGGTTGGCGTCGGCGACGTTGTTGCTGTTGTCTGCGCTGTCGCTCGGCGCGGCGCCCTTGGCCGGGGCGCGAGCGCCGGAGGGGTGGACGGAATATGACACGCCGAATTACGCACTGGGGACGGACATGCCGGCGGCGTCGGCGCGGGGGATCGCCGGGCGGCTGACGTCGATGGCGGGGATGTACCGGGATCGCACGCGGGGATTCGCCGGGGCGGTGCGGCATCGGCTGGAGTTCCTCATTTTCAGGGATGCCGGGGACTATCGCGCCGCCGGCGGGCCGGAGGGGTCGGCCGGGGTGTTCACGGGCAAGCGGCTGATGGCGGTGGCCGGGGAGGAATTGACGCCGGCGAGCTGGCATGTGATCCAGCACGAGGGGTTCCATCAGTTCGCGGCCGAGGCGATCGGGGGGGATTTGCCGGCGTGGGTGAACGAGGGGCTGGCGGAATATTTCGGGGAGGCGCTGTTCACGGGGGATGATTTCGTGACGGGGTTGATCCCACCGTTCCGGCTCAAGCGATTGCAGGCGTCGATCCGGGAGCATCCCCGCGTGTTGGCGGAGTTGATGGACCTGTCCTACCGCGACTGGAACGCCCGGCTGGAAATGGACAACTACGACCGGGCGTGGTCGCTGGTGCATTTTCTGGCCCATGGGGACGGGGGGAAATACGCGCCGTTCTTCGAGCGTTTCATCGCCGCCGCGGGGCGCGGGCAGAGTCCGGCGACGGCGTGGAAGCAGACCTTCGGCGACACCGACGGATTGGAGCGGCGGTGGCGGGCCTATTGGCTGGGGTTGCCGGCGGATCCGACGGCGAGGGGATATGCGGGGGCGTCGGCGCGGATTTACGCGACGCTGCTGGCCGAGGCGAGGCATCGGGGGGAGACGCCGACGACGGTGGAGGGGCTGATCGCGTCGGCGACGGGGTGGGCGGAGGGCGGTCCGGCGGCGCGGGGGTTGGCGCGGGAGACGGACAACGAATCGGCGCGGACGGTGAAATGGACGATCGAGGGGGGCGGTTCGGCGGTGGCGGGAGAAATGGCCGACGGCACGGTGGTGAGGGGGACGTTCGACATTCGGGGCGCTCGGACGGGGCCGGTGCGGGTGCGATTCGTCGAGGCGGCGAAGGGACCCGACGGGAACGATCCTCGACGCGCCGTTCCGGCCCATGAACGACCTGTTCGCGTGCCGTGATTGGCGTGCATGGGAAAGCGGAAGGAAGGACCCTCGTTGTCATACACAAGTCACCGGCCATCCGCGGTCGTTCTCATGTCGCGGGGGCGCCTCGCCCGCGTTCGACGGCGCGACCGGTACGGATGGGGTTTGGAGGGTGTGAAACCCGCCGTTGAGCGCCGTCATCACGGCCTTCGATTGGAAAAAAACGGGGGCGAGGCGCCCCCGCGACGTGGGAACCGCCACAGGCAAGGGGGGCTTGTGCATGGCAACGGGGGTGGGACTCCCCCTCGATGCAGGGCGGACATCCTTGGGTTGACGGCGTGGGGCGGCACGTC
>JBBSAF010000176.1:0-5901 GCA_038252525.1 Tepidisphaerales bacterium | reverse complement strand
GCTGAGCTACATGAATCGGGGCGGCTGAGCTACATGAATCGGGGGCGGCTGAGCTACATGAATCGGGGCGGCTGAGCTACATGAATCGGGGGGCTGAGCTACATGAATCGGGGCGGCTGAGCTACATGAATCGGGGGGGGGCGATGGCCGAGATGTGTATAAGAACGAGGGGGGAGGCGCCCCCGTTTTTGCAATTCAAGCCGATGAGGGCGGCGCTCAACGGGGGTTTTCACAACCTCCAAACCCATCTTCGCCCGGTGGTCCTCCCCCGGTCGGGGGCGAGGCGCCCCCGCGACGTGAAAACCACGGCGCTTGGTCGGTGACTTGCGTGTAAGAACAAGGCACCCCGGCCGCGCCATGAAGAAACACCCTCGCCGGACGAATGGTTCTCCCTCAAATCAAGCGGGCGACCCCGACGTGATTGCCGGAGTCGCCCGTTTTGGTTGTACGCCCGGAACAAACTGGCCGGTCGATTTCACCGGCCTCGCGGACGCACAGGTCATATGACGTCGACCCATGGACCAACCCGTGGGCCGACGCCTGGTTCGATTCTTCCCGCCGCGCGCCATGGCGCGGCGGACTTCATGGGCAATGGGCGTGCCAACCTTCGGGAATCATTTGCAACCTTGTCCTGACGGTCGAGATGGGCATAACATGATCGCCATGGCCGAAAAGTGCGTCCATTGCGGTCAAATCCTCCCAAGTGGTGCGACAACTTGTCCCGCCTGTGGGCAGTCGGCATGGGCGTTCCCCGGCTGGCGAATCTTGTTCGGCGCGATCGCCTTGATCGCCCTCTTGACGATCGTGAGCGGATATGTCGCCCACTGGTTCTGAGAATCCTCCGCCGACCCGGGCGGCGCCCACGATCCCGACGCCCGCCCACAGTCCCGCCCAGTGGTGGATTCTGTGGCTGTTGTTGGGGTTGTCGGGCATCGTGTTCGCACTGGCCTTCGCGCTGTTTCGACTGGCCCATTGACGGCGGCGCCGCGCGGCGTTCAATGACGAACATGCCCGACGAGCGCGATTTCATCCACTTGCCCCCCCACCGCTTCCGCATCGCGCTGTTCCAGCCGCAAATCGCCCCCAACACCGGGAACATCGCCCGGCTGTGTGTCGCCACGGGGACCCAATTGCACTTGGTCCGGCCCATGGGATTCACCCTGTCGGACCGGCAACTCAAACGCAGCGCCATGGACTATTGGCCGCGATTGAAACTCACGATCCACGATGACACCGAGGCGTTCATGGGGCATCTGGGGACGGACCGCGCATGGGCTTTTTCATCGCGTGGACACAAGCCATTGTGGGATGCGGATTTCGCCGACGGCGATTGGCTGCTCTTCGGCAACGAAACCCGCGGACTGCCCGAAGCCCTCCATGTCCGCTTGGCCGACAGGTTGGTGCGAATTCCCCAGGCGACCGGCGAGCGCTGCCTGAACCTCGCCACATCGGCCGGAATCGCGCTGTATTTCGCCTTGGCGAGAATCATCGCTTGACACACCCCGCCCACCGTCCACACTCAACGCCATGGAATCACGCTGCTTCGTCGGTTTCGGTTTCGGTCCGATCCAATCGGGATTGATGCTGTTGGAAGCCTACCGCTCGGGGCGGTTCGCCCGACTGGTGGTGGCCGAGGTCAACCCCGCGCTGGTTGGGTTGCTGCGAAAGGCCGGGGGAACTTACGCCGTCAACATCGCCCACGCCCAGCGGATCGAACAGGCGACGGTGAAGGGGATCGAGGCGTTCAACCCGGCCAACCCGACCGACCGCGCTGCGTTGGTGGCCGCCATCGCCGAGGCCGACGAACTGGCGACGGCGTTGCCGAGCGTCGATTTTTATGCGCGGGGCGGGGCATCGTCGGTGGCGGCGGTGTTGGCCGACGGCATCGCCGCCAATCCGGCGCGGCCGCGGATCGTTTACGCCGCCGAGAACAACAATGACGCCGCCGACCGGCTGACCGCCGAACTCCGCAACATCCTGCCGGAAAAGGATTTGGGCCATTTCCAGGCGTTGGACACGGTGATCGGCAAGATGAGCGGGGTGATCGACGACGCGGCGGAGATGCGGGAAGTGGACTTGGCGCCGCTGACCCGCGGCGCCGACCGGGCGGTGCTGGTCGAGGCGTTCAATCGCATCCTCATTTCCGCCGTGACCCTCGACGGCTTCCATCGCGGCATCGAGGCGTTCATCGAAAAACCGCGACTGAACCCCTTCGAGGAGGCCAAACTGTTTGGTCACAACGCCGTCCACGCGCTGTTGGGATACCTCGGCCACCGGCGCGGGCTGACCGTCATGTCGCAGGCCGCCGACCATCCCGATCTGATGGAGACCGCCCGTCGGGCGTTCATCGACGAATGCGGCGCGGCCTTGGTGGCCCGTCACGGGCATGGGGGCGATCCGCTGTTCACCGCCGACGGATTCCGGGCGTATGCCGAAGACCTGCTGACGCGCATGACCAACCCGTTCCTGCGCGATCGGGTGGACCGGGTGATCCGCGATCCGGCCCGCAAGCTCGGCTGGAACGACCGGTTTTTCGGCGCCGTGCGGGCGTGCACGGAAAACGGCATCGAGCCGGCGCACCTGTCGCGGGGCGCGGCGGCGGCGTTGGAAGTGCATTTGGGACACGCCCCGGCCTCGGCGGAGGAGACCGGCGCGGCATTGCGATCGATCTGGGGCGATCAAGCGACCGCCGAGGGCGACGCCGCCATCGCGGCGACGTGGGGGGGACTCCGCGCGCTGCGATGAACCGCCGGCCCTTCAATCATCCAATGTGGGTACGAGCAGTACTTCGTCGGCGCCGGAGTCCCGAAGCTCGCGTTCCACTTTCGACATGAAGTTGGCTTACTCCGACGCGCGGATGCCGGCGCGCGTCGGTTCGACGGCGATGATGAGCCAGCCATCATCCAAGTTCTGGCCGCTCACTCGCATGTGGATTCCCTTGGCCTCGGCCTCGGCCCAACGCTTTTTTACCTCGGCCACGATACCGTCGACTTGAGCGGTGGTGGGCATGGCGCATCCTCCAGGAATCAAAATGAATCGAACACATCCGTCATGATCGAGATCGCCTCGCGGGCGTCACGGTCTGCGACCTCGGTCGAGGGATAATTGTCGGCATAAAGCCCGTTTACATTGATGTGGCTCAGTCGCCCCCGGCTGAGTCCCACCGTATTCGAAAACCAGCAACCATTCACTCAGCCGTGGGCGGCTGAGCTACAGGGTGTCCATCCCAGCGCCCGCGCGAGTTTTTCGCAACTGTCGCCCAACCCGCCTTCGCGGTTCCGCGATCGCCACAGGCGACGGTGTTCGGCGATGGCGTGGCGGAGCGTGTCCCGCCACGTCGAGTCGTCGGCGCCGGTCAGGATCGACAACCCGCGACGGCAGGCGATCTCCATGAGCGCCGCGGCGTTGCGGTATTCGTCGAGCACCCGCCCGTCGGCGGGCCGGGCGGTCGCCAACGTCGCCTTGGCCGAGGCGATGGCGGCCAATGAACGTTCCAAGCCGCCCGCCGCCAGTTCCTTGTCCAATGGCTTGCCGGACGGCGTTTGCAGGATGCGGAAGAGCGTCGAGCCGTTGGGTTTCAGCACGCCGCAGGCTTGGTACACGTTGCCGAACTCCATCGCCGCCCGGCCCATGGCGCCGGCGGGATCATCGAAGGCGTGCAGGTCCAGCGCCTTGGCCCAATCATTTTCGCGGTTGCTCTGCCCGCACCAGGCCATGGCGGCGCCGGCGGCGAAACCGAGGTAGCTCACCGGCAGATACTGCCAGTGCCCATGGTCGCCCCAATCGGTGATGAGATACCCTTCGGCGCCGTGTTTTTTGCCCATGTCGGCGGCGGCGATGAGGTTGGCCAGGGCGTTGTCGGTCCGCCCGGCGATCGAGTTCCAGGAACTGGTGCCGGGACAGACATAAAACCGCACCCCGGCGGCGGCGAACAACCCGGCGTCGCGGTCGAAGGGGTGATCGGCGTCGTAGCCCCATTCCAGCGCGATCAAATCCTTCGGCAACTCGGCGATCAACTCCGGCTTCTGGACGATGATGTCCCCCCAGAATTGCAGGGTCTTGCCGCGAGCGGTCGCCAAGCCGTGAATCTTTTTCAGGAACGCCAGATAGAGCCTGGTTGGACCGCCGTCGCCGAGTCGCTCGGCCTCGTCGCGGGATCGCCCTTGGCCGATGTCAAACGTCTCATCGCACCCGACGTTGAATAGCGCGCTGGAAAAGTTCGGCAATAATTCATCATACAATCCCGCGAGGAGCTCCACGCCGGCCGGATCGGTGGGATTGAGGCTGAACGGGCCTTCCCATCGAAATCCCCACGGCGTGTCGGACCCGTCGGGCGCCTCGGCCAGGTGGACATATTCGGGGTGTTTGAGCCAGCGTTCCATGTGGCCCAGCGAGTTTTGGTTGGGAACCAGTTCGATGAAGCGCTCGCGGCAATACTCGTCGAGGGCGCGGATTTCGGCTGGGTTCATGGGACTGGCGTGGCGCCAGACGGCGCGGTGGCTTCGGTACGCAAAGGTATGCTCGGTATAGAGTTGGAGCTGGTTGATCTTCCACTCGGCGAGCAGGTCCACGAGGCGATACAGCGTGTCCATCGTCGGAACCTTGTCGCGGCTGATGTCGAGCATGACCCCGCGATGGGCAAAGTCCGGTGAATCCTCGACTTGCGCGAACGGCAGCCCGCGTTCGTCGGCCTGCCGCTCGATCTGCCGCAGCGTCTGAAGGCCGTAAAATCGCCCCGCCGGCGTGCGAAAGGCGAGGTGGATGCCGTCGGCGGCGATGGTGAGGCGGTACCCCTCGGGTGGGGGGATGGCCGGGTCGTTTTGGAAATCGACGCCGAGGGGCAGGGCTTTTTGGGGCTTGAAGTGCCCGGTTTGCCATGTCAGGTCGCGGGGTGTCGGAAGCAAGGTGAGCATGGCGTCAGCATGAACACGGGCCGGTGGCTCGTCAACGTGCGGAAGGCGGGTTGAGCGGCGGTGGCGATCATGCGATAATCGACGGCATGTCGTGGATAGAAAACCGATTCGAGGAGGGGTTGATCGTCACCAGCCTGGATTTCATGATCAACTGGGGACGGCGCAACTCGTTGTGGCCCATGACCTTCGGGCTGGCGTGCTGCGCGATCGAGATGATGGCGGTGGGCGGGGCGCGCTATGATCTGGACCGATTCGGGGCCGGGGCGTTCCGGGCGACGCCGCGGCAGAGCGATCTCATGATCGTGGCGGGAACGGTGAACTACAAAATGGCGTCGCGGCTCAAACGCCTGTATCACCAAATGCCCGACCCCAAATACGTCATCGCCATGGGCGCCTGCACGGTGGGCGGCGGGCCGTATTTCAAGTACGGCTACAACGTCGTCAAGGGTGTGGATTTGATCGTCCCGGTGGATGTTTACATCCCCGGCTGTCCGCCGCGCCCCGAGGCGTTGCTCGAGGGGATCATGCGGCTGCAGGACAAGATCAAGCGGCAAACGATCGCGCGTCCGTCGGCCCGGCGGGTGGCGGAAGGGGCCAGCCTGTCGCCGGTCGCGGCCGGGGGGTGAGGGCGCCCGTCCGATGTCGCGGCGGCGCCCCACCCTCGTTCGTATACACCTCGTTCATGCCTCCCATGGGGCACCGCGACGCATTCCCATGTCGCGGGGCCGCCTCGGCCGCGCCTTTTTGTCATAAAAATCAATAACGACGGCGCGCGACGGGAATTTTCACCACCTCCAAACCCCGGTCGTGCCGGTCGCGCCGTTGGGCGCGGGCGAGGGCGCCTCGTTGTTATACATAAGTCCTCTCCCGCTTTAACGTACGCTCCTGCCAAGAGATATGTGGCATAGCCGCCCTCGGCTGTGCATCCCGTTGACACGCCAATCACCATTCACTCAGCCGGGGGCGGCTGAGCTACATGAATCGGGGG
>JBBSAF010000175.1:0-5903 GCA_038252525.1 Tepidisphaerales bacterium | reverse complement strand
CGCCCACCACGCCGCCAATGCCACCGCTCCCAGCGTCAACAGCGTGATCGCACCCAAATACTGCCCCAGTGGCCACATCCGCCCCAGCCGCCCCGCCACCACCCGCGGCGACCACGACACCCCCGCCTCGCGCTCCAGCCGCCCCAATCCCTTGCCGATCAGCCAATACCCCACGTGCGCCGTGCGATCCTTGGCGCCCTTCTTCGCGGCCGTCGCCGACGCCAGCCCCACCGCCATCTGCGCCGCCTTCTCCTCATCCAACCGCCCGACCTTCGCCAGCCGCTCCACCACGTGCCGATACCCGTCCCGCGTGGCGAAATCCATGTCCGCGTACACGTCCGCCGGATCCCCCCGCAGGGCGTGCTCCACCACGCTCATCGACTCGACGAACTCCCGCCAGTCCGTCGCTCCCAAAAACCGCAGGCTCCCGATGCTGTGGCCGATCGAAACCTGGTCCGCCGCCTGGTTCTGGCTCTCGATCTGGATCAACTGCTCGACCGTCTGCCCCTGATCCGTAAGCCGCTGCTCCAGCCAGCTCATCACGAACGAGAAGTTCGGATTCTTCCCCTGGATCTTCCGCACGAACTCGGCCACGAAACTGCTGCCCAGATTCGGCTCCGCCCGCGACATGTCCGCCAGCACCAACACCAAATCCGCCGGGTTGCGCTCCACCGCCACCAGCATCCGCTCGGCCCACTGGTTGGCGATGTTCCGCTCGGCCCGCCCGGCGCTGATGCGCGCCGCCACCCGGCGCAGGTTCTCGATCAGCGCCAGCCGCAGCATGATCGGGATCGCCCACAACTCGCCGAGCTTCAGCGACTGGATCGACTGGTAGGCCGCGATGAAGCCGCTCAGGCTGGTCGCGTCCACCCGCCCGTCCACATGGCTGATGAGCTCCAGCGCCAGGTCGTACACCCGCGGCATCCCCTTGCGCGAGCCGTTGGACAATTGCGGCAATTCCCGGCTGTACGCCCGCGGGAAATGCCGTCGCGCCGTGCGAATCTGCTCGTCGATCAGATAAAAATTGTCCAGCAGCCATTCGGCCGCCGGCGCGATTCGCATGTTCTCCTGCACCGCCCCCGACACCTTCTCATACGCGCTGAGCAACACCTGCTCGTTCTCGCGCAGCCGCGGCAACAGCCGGTCCACCCCCCGCCCCGGCGAGATCTCGTGCCACCCCGCCAGCCCCTTGGCGTGCCGATCCAACTGCTCGATGCTGAAAAGCTCCGCGCGCAACGGCGGCTCATCCGGCTTCACCTTCAACAAACCCGATCCCGATACCAGCCGCTTATAAACCCACTTGCGGAGAATCTCCGGCGCCGTCCCTGTCAAAGTCGATTCCTTTCATCCCATGCCCACAATCCGGGCCACCAAAAACCACCGTCGGCCCGCCACGCACTCTTTGTAATCCACACCCCCCGCCCCCCGGAACGCCCAATCACCCCGCCTCCCCCATGCCGCCGCGCCGCCCCCGGCCGCGACCGTCAGGGAGAGCCACCTCCCCGATACCGCCTCATTGTTATTCACAAGTCCTCTCCCACCCTAAACCGCGGTGCTTCCAAGAGTTATATGGCACAGTCGCCTATGGCTATGTGCCCCCGTGTTCACGCCGCACGCCATTCCCTCAGCCGGGGGCGGCTGAGCTACAGGATACGCGGGGGGCACAGGCGACTTGTGCATGGCAATAAGCCGACACCGCGCCCTCTTCACATGCTGCGGCCGGCGGGGAGCGGTCCGCCCGCCCTCCAGCGCCCCTCTCCCCCTCCTACCGTCGCGGGGCCGCCCCGGCCCCGTCTTCTCTCCCAACCCGCCACCACCACCCCGAAGCCGACAGCCCGCCCTCGTTCGTCCCCCTCCCCTTCCGCCTCCTACCGTCGCGGGGCCGCCCCGGCCCCCGTCTTCCCTCCCCACGAGCCGCGACCGCCTGCGATCAATCCGCGTGCATCCCATCCACCCCTCCACCCTCACGCCTCGCCCCGCGCCAAGCCCTCCACCCGATCGCCCCCAATCCCGCCGCAATGAGGAGATCCCGGCCGATCCACATCCCATAATTCGCCCCGACCGACCCCACGGCGCCTCCGAAACATCCGCAATCCAGACTCAACCCCCGCGCCCACGCCGTAATCAGCGCCCCCAGAAACACCCCCATCAGCCCCAATAACACCCCCACCGCTCCCCGATACCCCCACCGGGTCCAAAGGGCAACCCCGCACACCCACTCCAAACCGATCAAGGCCAAGGCCAACCCCGTCGCAACCCCTTGGCTCGTCAGATGATACGCCGCGATCTCCCCCGCGAACCGCGCCGGATTCCCCGCCTTCACCCACCCCGAATACACAAACACCGCCCCCAACCCCGCCCGCAAGCCGATTTCGACGCCGCCAAGCAGCCTCATCGCCGCCCCGTTTTCATCCATCCCGCATGCACGGCGAGCAGTTGATGGTTGGCAGTTGGCAGTTGGCCTCATCGCCCCCCCGCTTTCATCCACCCCGCATACCCGCCGCGCAGCACGAACACCTTTCCCCACCCCGTCTCCCTCCGCAACCGTCGCGCCACCGCGTCGGCCCGATCATCCCAGAAATCCTCGCCATACACCACGACGGGCCGATCCCCTCCCGCCGCCAGCGCCACCGCACGCCGCTGGCCTTCCCACCCCGCATCATCCAGCGGCAACGCCCCTTTGATGTGCTTTGATCGCGGCGGCCCACTGCGCCGACCGTCCCCCGCCTCATCCAGCGGCAACGCCCCCTCGATGCGCCCCCGCGCGAACGCCGCCGGCCCCCGGGCATCCACCCACACCACCGCATCGCCCCACGCCCGCGCCGTCGCCGCCGGAATCTCCCCGGCCCACGCCTCCCGCACCCGCCACACCAGCTCATGGCGATGCCAAACCCCCACCCCCGCCGCCACCGCCGTCGCGATGGACACCAGCACCGCGATTTGCCTGAGCACACCCATCCCATCGACCTCCCTCTTTGATGGCGGGGCCGGCCCCCCCGCCTTCCGACATCGAGCTTCACCGGCGCAATTCCCCACCCGTCACGGCCCGCCGGGACGGTCGGCCGGTGCGAAAGTTCGCAACAAACAAGTCCAGGTGATTTTCGCGCATAAAGGGACCTGTCCGCTGCATTAAGCGCGTTGGAAGGTGGGTTTTTGGGAGAGGGAGAGGATGCGGGACCAGGTTCGCATCAGCCGAACCGACAGCCAGGCGACGGGCAGGAGCAGGAAGATGGCGGCGGCGGCGGACCAGCCGACGTAACCGGCGACGAAAAGGGTGTCGTAGACGATCAGCCAAAGCAGGCCGTACAGCATGAGGGTCTGCCCGGCGGTGTGGGCGCGGCGATGGCGGCGTCGGATCAGCCAGCCGATGCCAACGAACACGGCGGCGGCGGCGAGGGGCAGGGCCAGGGCGGGGCGAATCCACAGGGCGTCGATCCACGACAGCCCGGGGGCGTCGAACCAACGGCGCAGGGCGATGCCGGCGATCACCATGAGGTCGATGGCGAGCAATCCGCCGATGACGCCGGCCCAGTGGCGTCGGGTCAGGTGCGGGCGTTTGTCCTCCCACTGGTAGGCGACGGCCGACAGGATGGCGACGTGGTGGAGCAGCAGGAGGGGATGCCAAAGGTTGGGCAGTTGGGGCGCCGGGATGGCGGCGTGGAAGAATCGGACGAGGCCGAGGGTGACCAGACCGGGCCAGACGAGATATTTGCCCGCGATGTCGTAGAAGGCGATCAGGCCGGCGGTGAAGATCACGAGGATGAGACTCATCCAGCCGCCGGGACGAATGGCCCAGAGGGCGGCGCCGCCGCAGAGGGCGGCGAGGATGAGCATTGCGGCGACGAGATGGGCGGTGACGACGCCGACCCGCCCGCTGGGCAGGGGTCGGTGTGCGGCGAGCCGGGCATCGCGGCGGCGGTCGATGATGTCGTTGAGGCTCATGCCGAAGCCGTAAAGTCCGGCTGAAACCAAGGCGACGGCGAGGACGCGGCGATAATCGAGATCCCACCAGGGAACCGACGGGCCGCGCTGGAAGCGGTTGGCCAAAAGAAGCGCGGCCTGGGCGTCGGCGATGGCGGTGAAGACCAAGGCCATGCGGGTGAGCTGGAGGAGGGAGAGGAGTCGTTGGGAGAGTGGGAACATGGGGGGGGAGGGGGTTGTAAGTTGTAGGTTGTATGTGGGAGGGTTGTGAGTTGCGAGTTGTGGGTTGTGAGTGAAATACGGGATGCCGGTCTCCTCCGGTCTCCTTCCGCCTACCTTCCTTCCGCCTACGGCTCGGAGTTGTGGGTTGCGAGTGAATGCGGGGTCGTCGTGCAACTGCGGGTGTTCTTGGGTTTCTCCGGTCCCCTTCCGCCTACCTTCCTTCCGCCTACCGCCTACTGTTGCGGGTTACGAGGCGCCGAGGCGTCGGCGGAGGGCGGTTAGGGCGGCGCGGCGGTCGGGGGGACCGAAGATGGCGCTGGCGCAGACGAACCAGTCGCAGCCGGCGTCGGCGGCCTGGCGGATGGTGTCGGGGTTGATGCCGCCGTCGATTTCAAGGTGTTGGTCGGGACGGAGACGGGATTTGAGGAAGCGGCATTTGTCGAGAACCTCGGGCATGAACTTTTGGCCGGAGAAGCCGGGGACGACGCTCATCACGAGGACCAGATCGACCAGATCGAGTGCGGGGAGGATCGTTTCGACGGGGGTGGCGGGGTTGAGGGTGATGCCGACGCGGCAGCCCAGATCGCGGAGGCGTTTAGCCATGTCGGCCGGGTCGGGGGCGACTTCGATATGGAAGGTGATGGAGTCGGCGCCGGCGGCGATGAGCTCGGGGGCGTAGCGCAGCGGCTCGGAAATCATGAGGTGGGCGTCGAGGTGGCAACCGGGGGCGGCGGCGCGGGCGGCGGCGGTGATGGCGGGTCCGAAGCTGATGTTGGGGACGAAATGGCCGTCCATGATGTCCAGATGGAGGAAATCGGCGCCGGCGTCGAGCACATCGGCGATTTCGGCGCCGAGGCGGGTGAAGTCGGCCGAGAGGATGGAGGGGGCGATCTTGAATGCGTCGGTGGTCATGGGTCGGTGGTCCGTGGTTGTCATTCGTCATTTGTCACTGGTCATTTGGCATTTGTCATTTGTCATTGGTCATTGGTTATGGGTCATGGGTCAGTTGTCATGGGCTGGGGGGGGGTTTTTTGCCAATGATCAATGACCAGGGACCCATGACTTTTGGTCAGAAACTCGCCAAGGCCTGTGACAGTCTTCGGACTTCCAAGAGGGACATTCCGCCGAGTTTGGGGATGGCGCCGCCGATGTGGGGGGTGATGGCGTGGCCGAGGCCGAGTCGGGCGGCTTCGCGGAGGCGGAGCTCGAGTTGGGGCACCGAGCGGATTTCGCCGCCGAGTCCGAGTTCGCCGATGGCGAGGGTTCCGGCGGGGAGCGTTCGGTTGAGGTGGGCCGAGGCGATGGCCAGGGCGATGGCGAGGTCGATGGCGGGTTCGGCGATTTTGACGCCGCCGGCGATGTTGATGAAGACATCGTCGGCGGCGAGTCGGAGGTCGGCGCGTTTTTCGAGCACGGCGATGACCATGGCAAGGCGGTCGGGGCTGACGCCGCTGGATTTTCGTTTGGCGGCGCCGATGACGCTGGAGGCGGTGAGGGCCTGCACCTCGAGCAGCAGGACGCGGGTGCCCTGCATGGCGGCGGTGATGACCGAGCCGCTGGGGGGTCCGGCGGGACCGTACTGTTCGACGAAAAGGTTGCCGGGGTCGGTGACTTCGCGGAGTCCGGCGCCGGTCATCTCGAACAGCCCGACCTCGTGGGTGGAGCCGAAGCGGTTCTTCACGCAGCGGACGATCCGGTGGGTGTGGAAGCGGTCGCCCTCGAAATAGACGACGGTGTCCACGATGTGCTCGACGATCTTG
>JBBSAF010000174.1:0-5945 GCA_038252525.1 Tepidisphaerales bacterium | reverse complement strand
CCGCCTACTGCCAACTGCCTACCGCCTACCGCCTACCGCCTACCGCCTACCGCCTACCGCCTACCGCCTACCGCCTACCGCCTACTGCCAACTGCCTACCGCCTACCGCCTACCGCCTCATCCGATTCTCCGTCCCCGCCCGCAATCGCACGATGTTCCCGCGATGTTTGAAGATGATCATCGCGCCCAGGACGATCGCCGCGCCCAACAGCGGCCAGTGGGCCTCGGTGAAGGCGTCTTGTCGCCATACGGCGATGTATACCACCGGGAACGCGGCGGCGGCGACGATGCTCGCCAGGCTGATGTATCGCCAAATCGCAAAGACCCCGACGAAGATCAAAATGCAGATTCCCCCCGCCAAAGTGTAATAAGGAAAGACCCCCAGCACCGCCCCGGCGCTGGTGGCGACGCCCTTGCCGCCCTTGAATCCCAGGAAGACGCTGAACATGTGCCCGAGAATGGTGGCCGCGGCGACGGCGAGCCACAGCAGGCTCATCCGCCAATCGTCGGCCAGATGCGTCCACCCCTCCGCCCCGCGGCGCAGGAGGGCGGCCGCCACAAGCGTGGGGAGCAATCCCTTGGCCATGTCGAGGGTGAAGACGATCCAGAAGAACTTCATCCCCAGCAGCCGCCCGACGTTCGTCGCGCCGATGTTGCCGCTCCCGGCGGTACGCGGGTCGATGCCGTTGGCCTTGCCGACGATCAAACCGAACGGAATCGAGCCGATGAGGTAGGACGCCGCCGCCAACATCGCCAACATCGCCGGGATGCTCATGAACGACGTTTGTATCCGAACCATCGCCGGGCACCAACCGGGCGGGGGGCACGGGTGGGAACGGGGGGACGGGGGACGGGGGACGGCATGCGACGTGTCCGCTAACGGGGCAATGTTTGACCGCATCCATGCGCAGCGGCTATCTTTGCGATCCGGCCTCCCCCGCGGAGCGCCGTCGCCGGACCCCTTGCAGGAGCACACCGTGAAAAGGCAGCTTTTGGGACTCACGCTTGGTTTGGGCTTGTTGACCACCGCCTGCCAACACACCCCCCCCGCCCCCGTGGTGAAGATCGGCCCCATCCAGCCGCAAAGCTTCGCCTCGCAATGGAAAGCCAAGCTCGACATCGGAG
The DNA here is from genome assembly GCA_038252525.1 of Tepidisphaerales bacterium. Classification (GTDB taxonomy): domain Bacteria; phylum Planctomycetota; class Phycisphaerae; order Tepidisphaerales; family Tepidisphaeraceae; genus JBBSAF01. Next base: position 4,820 of record JBBSAF010000174.1, on the reverse strand, counting down.
CCGACCGCATCACGGAGCTCCACGTCCGCGGCGGGCGCCTGTTCGTCTACACCAAGGCCAACGACAGTTATGTGCTGACGGCCGACGGCGGGTCGATCGTCAGCAGCGCCCATGTGACGGCGGCCGCGAACCGGCTTTTTCCCCCGGTCGTCCTCGGCAAGGAAGTCGTCTATCCCACCAGCACCGCACTGGAGGTCTATGACCTATTGGGCCGGCAGGTCCGCTCCATCGACACGAGCTCCTCGATCCGCAGCGGCGCGGTCGGAGAGAACAACACCGTCTATTTCGGCACCGACTATCCCCGCGGCGGGCGGCTGGTGGCGTACAACGTCCAGCACGACTCGGGGATGCCCGTCTGGCAGATCATGACCCCCGATGGCGCGATCGAATCGACGCCGGCCATCAGCCAGGCCATCATCTTCTTCGCCACCACCGACGGGCAACTCATCGCCGTCAGCGAGGACCGCAACGCCATCTGGCCGCTGGACAACGGCAGCTTCAAGACCGAGGGGCGGATCACCGCCGATGTGCAAGCCGATGAGACCGGCGTCTATTTCGCCTCGACCGACACCAAGCTGTATGCGCTGGAACGCACGACCGGCAAGCTTAAATGGACCTTCTTCGCCGGCCAGAGCCTCACGCAGTCGCCGGTGCTCGGCAAGAAAATGGTCTATCAGCCCGTCGGCCAACGCGGAATCATCGCCTTGGACAAGGTCAATGGCGACTACAGCCGCAAGCCGCTGTGGACCGCCCCTCAGGCGGTGCAGGTGCTGGCCGAGGACGATCAATACAGCTACCTGCTGGAGGCCGACCGGCATATCGCGGCGTACGACAAGGCGACCGGCGAGGTTCGCTTCCGCTCGATCCGCACCGACTTCGAGGTTTTCGCCACCAACATGGGGGCTGACGGGCTGATTTACGCCGCCCGGACGGACGGGGACGTGTACGCCGTCAAGCCGATCATGAAAGCCGGCGTCGTCGGCGAGCTGGTGCTGGTCCCGGTCCCGATGGACGCGATGGCGTCGATGCGGTGAACGGGCCTGACGAGCCGCCATCGCAGGCCGATGTGCCCGGCCAACGGCCATGTCACCAGCCGCGACCGTGACGGCGAGGGGTTCGCGCGAAGGCGCCCGCCGCTCCCTTGCGGCCGCGGCTCGTTGGAAGCCATCGCGGCGGGGATTCCCGCCCTCATTGGCATACCCCCAAGTCGTCGGTGGCTCTTATGTCCCGGGGGCGTCGAACAGCCCGTTTTCGCCCTCGGTTTCCGGCGGTTTCCATTTCGCCCCCAAATGCTCATACGCCGACCGCGTCGCCCGACGCCCCTGCCGCGTCCGCGTGATGAACCCGATCTGCAACAAAAACGGCTCCACCACATCCACCAACGTGTCCGTCTCCTCGCTCATCGTCGCCGCCAGCGCCTCCACACCCGCCGGACCGCCGTCGTAAATCTCGATCAGCGTCCGCAGCAGCCGGCGGTCCTGTTCATCCAGCCCCTTGGGATCGACCCCCTCAAGCTCCAGCGCCGAGCGGGTGACGGGGACGGTCAGCCGCCCGTCGGCCTCCACCGCCGAAAAGTCGCGCACGCGCTTCAGCAGCCGGTTGGCGATCCGCGGCGTGCCCCGACAGCGGTGGGCGATCTCGACCAAGGCGTCGTCGTCGGCCTCCACCTTCAGCAGCACCGCGTTCTGAAGCAGGATCCGGTGCAGCGCCTCGGGGGGATAGAACTGCAGGTTCAGCGGGATGCCGAAACGTCCGCGCATCGGCCCGGTCAACAGCCCCATCCGCGTGGTGGCCCCGACCAGCGTGAACTGCGGCAGCGGCATGGTGATGGTCCGGGCGTGCATCCCCGCATCCAAGGTCACATCCACCTTGAAATCCTCCATCGCCGAATAAAGGTACTCCTCGACCACCGCCGGCAGGCGATGGATCTCGTCGATGAACAGGACATCCCCCCGCGCCAATTTGGTCAGGATTCCCACCAAGTCCGCCGGCTTGGTCAGCGCCGGCCCGGTGGTGACGTGGACGTTGGCGCCCATCTCATTGGCGATCACGTGCGCGAGCGTGGTCTTGCCGAGTCCCGGCGGACCGTGCAACAGCACATGCTCGGTCGGCTCATCCCGCCCCTTGGCGGCGGCGACGGCGATCCGAAGCTTGCGGATCAGCGGCTCCTGCCCGATGTATTCCGCGAAGCGCTCGGGGCGCAGCGCGTAGTTGAAGCGCTTCTCCTCCTCGCCCTGGGTGGCCGATGATACGATGCGTTCACGCGCCATGCCGCTGTTGTATCCCAACCCCCCCGCTTCACAAACCCGGTTCACAAACCATCGCCCCAAACCATAATCATACCGTACATTCACCGAATCCCCAAACCCCGCCTTCCGACCCGACCCCCGAACCGATAGTATGGGTCGGCCATGACCGAGCAACGAATCGACATCCGCGTCCGCTACCCCGAAACCGATCCGATGGGGTATCTGCACCACAGCCGCTTCCTGCAATATTTCGAGATGGGGCGGATCGAGCTGCTCCGCGCCGGCGGGGTGTCGTACGCCGACTTGGAAAAAGCCGGGCTGTTTTTCGCGGTGGTCAAGGCCGCCGTCCAATATCGTTCGCCGGCGCGTTATGATGATGAACTGACGCTGACGACCAAAATCACCCGGCTGACGCATGTCCGAATCGACCACGCCTACGAGCTTCGCCGCGGCGCCACGCTCATCGCCGACGCCACCACCACCGTCGCGTGCGTCGACCGCGACGGGAAATTGCAGGCCATCCCCGAACCTCTCGGCGGACCGGGACGGTGACTTGCGGGCGGTTGGTCCCTAGAATGACATGAAGAACTTTTTTGGAGGTGGATCATCCCCGAAGCCAACGTGAACATCGACGCCCAACCGTCCGACGTGAAAATCGATCCCGAAACCGTCGCGGAAACCGAAACCGTCGCGAATATCGACACCGAAACCGTCGCGGAGACCGAAACCGTCGCGGAAACCGACCCGCGAATCGTGGCCGCCCGCGCCGCCGCCCGCCAGTTCGCCATCGACGCCGCCCGTCTGGCGGCCGAGACCCGCTGCAATCATGTCGCGGTGCTGGACGTGACCGGACTGTCCCCCGTGACCGATTATTTCGTGCTGGCCACCGGCACCAGCGCCCGCCAGATGCGCACCGTCGCCGACGAAATCCACGAGCTCGGCGACAAGGACGGCTATCCGCCGATGGGCACCGCCGGTTATGAGGGCGGTGCGTGGATCCTCGTCGATTGCTTCGATGTCGTCTGCCACGTCTTCAGCCCCGACGCACGCGATTATTACGATCTCGACAGCCTCTGGGGCGACGCCCCCCGCGTCGACTGGCGCCAGCCCTGAAGCAATCCCCGCTTCGGCCTCCTTGCCCCATGAGTTTCCCCACCCCACTTTTGTCGCGGGTGCGTAGCCCCATACTGTCTACTTGAAGAACACGGTCTTCTGTCGCGGGGCCGCCTCGCCCCCGTCCGCGGGACATCACCGGGCGAAAGTGGGTTTGGTGGTTGTGAAAACCGCGCTTCGCGCGCCGAACTCGCTTGCATGGGACCCACCCATGCGACGAAAGGCGGGGCCGAGGCGACCCCGCGACACCAAAGCCGGCTTATGTCCTCCCCCATTTCCATCGTCCAGTCCTTACGTTGAGCGCATTGAGCGCGCAGCCCCCTTTGTCCTACACAAACCGCCCAAACCTGTTTGGAGCGGCCGCCCAAACCCGTGTGGCTCACCCTCCTCAGCCGAGTGAATGGGGCTTGGCTTGTTCGCCGGTGTCGCGGCCGGCCACGGTCGTCCTACGGGGATTCCGTCGCCGGCTTCTTGCCCACCATCGCCAGCAGCATCATCCCCCCCACCCCCACGCACAGCAGGCTGTCTGCCACATTGAAAATCCACGGGAACAATCCCCACCTCGGCAGCGCATGGATCATGTCGCGCACATAACCGAACATCACGCGGTCATACAAATTGCCGATCACCCCGGCCAGTAACATCCCCAGCAGGATTTGGTAAACCCACTGCCCCCGACCGCTCTGCTGATACAGACGGACGAGAAATCCGATCGCCACCACCGAGATCGCCACGAACAGCCAGCGGAAACCCTGCCCTTGTCCGAACACGGCGCCTTGGTTGGCCGTCACATCGAACGACAGCCAGCCGGGGATGACCGAGTACGTACGCGATGGAATCACCGCCACCCGTCCCCGGCCATCGACGAGGATATCGGCCACCAAGGTCCCGAACGCCCACCACTTGGTCCACAAATCCAGCGCCAGCCCCCCCGCCGCGACGACGGCGAACCGCGCCAAATCCCCGAAACCCTTCGCCATGACCGATTGATCCATGGCCTCGATGGTAGGCGCCGGCGCGAGCAATGCCAGAAGACGGTTGGCGCAAGGCGGTGGGCGGTTGGCGGTTGGCGGTTGGCGGATCAGAAAAAGTGAACGCCCCTCCCCGCTTACAACCTGCAACTTGCAACGTACAACCCTCCCCCGCTCCCGACCCGCAACCCGCAACCATCGCCCTGAAAAAGGGCGCCCTGAAAAAGGGTCATAAGCCATTGATTTGGCCCGGCCCTGAAAAAGGCCCTGAAAAAGGGTCATAAGCCATTGATTTGGCCCGCGTAGCCCTGAAAAGGGTCATAAGCCATTGATTTGGACCGCGACCCTCGTTATCCTGAGGTCCATGGCCAGACGACCCCGTTTCAGCCCCGGCGGGATTTTGTACCAGCCCTGAAAAAGGGTCATAAGCCATTGATTTGGCCCGCGACCCTCGTTATCCTGAGATCCATGGCCAGACGACCACGCT
>JBBSAF010000173.1:0-5970 GCA_038252525.1 Tepidisphaerales bacterium | reverse complement strand
TGTGCATCCCGTTGATACGCCGGACGCCATTCACTCAGCCGGGGGCGGCTGAGCTACATGAATCGGGGGGGGCGATGGCCGAGATGTGTATAACAACGAGGGGGCGGGGGCGGGGAGTCCCCGTTGTTATGAACAAGTCCTCTCCCGACCTAAACCGCGCGGGGGCCAAGAGATAGGGGGCATATCCGCCCTCGGCTGTGCATCCCGTTGATACGCCGGACGCCATTCACTCAGCCGGGGGCGGCTGAGCTACATGAATCGGGGGGGGCGGCTGAGCTACATGAGTCGGGGGGACAACAGGCGACTTGTGTATCCCAACAGGGCAAGCCTTGCGCCCGCATTTACATGCATCCCCACCGGGGATCGTGCGTGGGGTCGTGCGGTTGTTCGCCCGCATCGGCTCCCCTAGCATGGGATCATGGTTCGATTCCCCCGATTCGCCGTCGTTTTCGCGCTGCTGGCGTCGATTTTCATCCCGGCCCAAGCCACTTGGGCGATCCTCACGCCCGACCAAATCGTCTTGGTCGTCAACGACACCGTCCCCGAAAGCCGGCGGCTGGCGGAGTATTACGCCAAGGTCCGCGGCATTCCCCAGGGGCGCATCATCGCGTTGACACTCCCCGCGGCCGACGAAATATCCTTCGACCAATACGAATCCGATGTTTTCGCGCCGATCCGGCGGTTTTTGATCCAAAACAAGCTCGAAAACCAAGTGACCTGCCTGGTGACGTTTTACGGCGTGCCGCTGCGGGTCGGGCCGAGACTGCTCACGCGCGAGCAGCGCCTTGAGATCACCGACCTGACCAACCAGATGGTGAAGGTGCGACCGCTGGTCGATGGCTTGCTCGACAAGCTCGAGGATCTGGCCCGCAAGCTCGACCCGGCATTCAACCCCGAGCGCGGGTTCGACATCGCCGCCATGTCCGTTCGGGCCGACCGGGCGTTTTCGGTCCTCAACGCCAAGTTGGCGACGATGACCGATCCCGGCGCGCGTCAAACGGCGTTCCAAAAGGTCATGGAGATCGTGCAGGGGCTGGCCGGTCCGGTGGCGGTTCTGCAACAGGAGGCGTCGGCGCTGCAAAACCCGAGTCTGCCGGACGAACAGCGCCGCACGCTCAACGCCCGGCTGGAACAGCTCGGCGCCCTGGAGCGCGATCTGGCCGACCTGCGGACGCGTCGCGGCGATCCGGCCGCCCGGTCTCGGCAGCGGGACTTGGTGCGACAATATTTTGGACTCTTGGCCTATTCGCGCCTGCTCGACGGGCAGTTGCAGTATTTCAAGCCCGAACAGACGGTGGCGGCGTTGGACAGCGAATTGGCATTGCTGTGGTGGGATTATTATTTGCGTGCCAACTGGATCACCAACCCGCTGTATGTCGAGACGGGCAATGGGCCGCATCAGCCGGTGTTGATGGTGGCGCGGCTGGATGGTCCGCAGGCCGGAAACGTCCGTGACATGATCGCGGCGAGCCTGAAGGCCGAAAAAGAGGGTCTGCAGGGTCGGATCGCCATCGACGCCCGGGGGATACCGCCGATCAACGCCCAGAAAAAGCCCGATGGCTACGGGCAATACGACCAGACGCTGCGGAATCTGGCGGAGTTCGTGAAAACCAAGACGAAAATGCCGCTGACCTTGGACGACAAGCCCGAGGTCTTCGCGGCCGGCAGCGTCAAGGGTGTGGCGCTGTATGTCGGGTGGTACAGCCTGAGGAATTATGTTCCGGCGTTCGCGTTCTCCCCGGGCGCGGTGGGGTATCACATCGCCAGTTTCGAGTTGACGACCCTGCGCGGCGATCAGAATCATGAATGGGTGCACGGACTGATCGGGGATGGGGTGGCCGCCACGCTGGGCCCGGTGGATGAGCCGTATACCCTGGCGTTTCCGCGCCCGGACTTGTTTTTCCCGCTCCTGATGGCCGGCCGGCTCACGCTGGCCGAGGTGTATTGGCACACCCAGCCGACGGCGAGTTGGCGGGTGACGCTGATCGGGGACCCGCTATATCGTCCGTTCGCGGCGAATCCGGCGGTCGATCCGGGCGATCTGCCGGGTCCGCTGCGGAGCCTGGTGGAAGGTGAAAAGTCCCCGCCGGCCACAAGTGGTTCTCAAGGTGCGTCGCCCGATGGTCGATAAAATCATTGGAGGCGACGCTTATGCCAGTCCAATTGATTTGCCCGAATCTCCGCTGCCGAAAGATCCTCAGTGTGCCCGATGAGGTGCGCGGCAAACTGGTGAAGTGCCAGTTTTGCCAAGGCAGCTTCCGTGTTCCCGAGAGCCGCAAGACGCAAAACACCGCCCCGGCGGTCGTGGGCGCCAAATAGGGCGAGCGGCGCCTTTCGGCGAAACAGCGGTTCATAATGACACAAAAGGCGCCCATGAGGTGCCTTTTTGTCGTTTTCTGCTTTCGATCTCCCTCAATACAGACTTCATCACCGTTGAGTCCGCCAGTCCCATGGCGGGTCCCTCTTTATTTCCACCGCCTCTGGTACGGCAAGATGCGTGCGGGTTCATGGCGGCATGGCGCCCCCAAGCTGTCAACGCAACGCATGGAGGCCGTCGAGAGGGGGAGGGGAAGGCGGACTCAACCGTCGCGGGGACGCCTCGGTCCCGTCCGTGTGACATCACCGGGCGAAAGTGGTTTTGGAGGTTGTGAAAACCACGCCCCGCGCCCCGCACTCGCTTCCATGCGACCCGGCGGGGGGGCGAAAGACGGGGCCGAGGCGGCTCCGCGACAACAAACGCACGATGCCCGCATCTGTCCCTTCGTCCGACCGGTACGTTGACAGCATTGGGCCTGGCGCCCACGCCGCGCCCCCCCCTGCGTTATTCGCGGCGGCGCCGTTCACGAATCGGGGGGGCAGCGGTCATGGAATGGGGCGACCTTCGTCTTAAACCGGGGCGGCGTCGGTCATGGAATGGGGCGGTTGGCGATGAAAACCGGGGCGGGGCGTTTCATGTGCCGTCCGATAATCTCGCCCATCGGTCCTTTCCATCGCGGATCGCCGCATTTCCCGGACGCTTGGGAAAAGCGAAAAATCTTTCCTCATCGGGATATCCCTTTGATCCGAAATATCCCACATCGACGGCGAATAGGGGTGCCGCAGAAAACCCCGCCGACGGGATGTGTCATCGCCGTTGAGGAGCCAGTCGCAGCGAGCCTTTTTTTCATAGGGAGTCGGACCATGTTCAGGAACATGAAACTGGGAACGAAGATCGTGGGCGGATTCGGCGCGTTGATCGCCATCGCCGTGACCTTGGGCGCGGTGGCGCTGTTCAGCATGATGGGGGTGAGAACCACCAGCGTCATGCTGTCCGACGAGGCGGTACCCGCCGTCCGGGTCGCCAATGAGGTCGAACGCAACTCCTTGGCCACCATGTACGCCGCCCGCGGCTATGGGTTGAGTGGCGATGAGAATTACCTCCGCGACGCCCGCGCCAACCTCGCCTTGGTGCACAAGGCCGTCAATGACGCCGCCGCCTTGGCCAAGCGGTCCAAGGATCTCGAGCAGCTCAAGACCGCCGCGGCCGCCGCCGACACCAAGGTCAATGAGTATGAGAAGCTGCTGGAGGAGACCGTCGTCCGCACCGCCGGTCTGAACCAAGACCTGGCCGGGTTGGATGCGTCGGCCAAGACGTACATGGTGGCGTGCAACACCTTTCAGGACACCGCCGACGCGGCCCTCGAGAAGGCCATCGGCGCCAAGACCGATCCCGCCGAACTGCTGCGATTGAAGCACCAAAGCGAAATGGTCGGCAAGATCATCGATCTCGGCAACGCCGTTCGCCTGGGCAACTTCAAGAGTCAAGCGACGCGCGACCCGGAGCTGTTCCGTGAGACGCTCAAGACGTTCGACCAAATCACCGCCAAGCTCGCGGAATTGCGGACGATCACCACCGACGAGGCCGGCCTTCGCAACATCCAGGCGACCGCCGACGCCGGCAAGGCCTACCACGAGGGCATGAACAATTTCCTCAAGAACTGGCTGGCCCGCGAGGAGCTGGGCAAACGTCGCGGCGACGTGGCCAACGAGGTTCTGGCCACCGCCAAGGAGACTTCCATCGCCAGCATGGACAACACCGACGCCCAGACCCAGGCCGCCAGCGCCTCGCTGGGACGGGCCTCGCTCATCATGGTGATCGGTCTGGGCATCGGGACGCTGATCGGCATCGCGTTGGCCATCATCATCACCCGCAACGTGACCGGTCCGCTGAAGAAGATGTTCGCCGGCCTCAAGGCGTGCAGCACCGCGGAGCTCGACGAGGCCAACATCACGCTGCGGCGGGTGATCGACAGCCTGTCGGACGGCGCCGACCAGGTGGCGTCGGCCTCGAAGCAGGTGTCGGCCGCCAGCCAGCAGCTCGCCCAGGGCGCCAACGAGCAGGCGTCGAGCCTTGAAGAGACCAGTTCGAGCCTCGAGGAGATGAGCTCGATGACGCGGAAGAACGCCGACACCGCCCAGCAGGCGAGCGGGCTGTCGGCCGAGGCCAAGGAGGCCGCCGACCGCGGCAATCAGGCGATGGGTCGGATGAGCTCGGCCATCGGGGAGATCGAGAAGAGCGCCACCGACACCGCGAAGATCATCAAGGTGATCGACGAGATCGCGTTCCAGACGAATCTGTTGGCTCTGAACGCCGCGGTGGAGGCCGCCCGCGCCGGGGAGGCGGGCAAGGGTTTCGCGGTGGTGGCCGAGGAGGTTCGGAACCTGGCCATGCGGTCGGCGGAGGCGGCGAAGAACACCGCCGCGTTGATCGAGGGTTCGGTGGCCAGCGCCCGCAACGGCGTGTCGATCGCCGGCGAGGTGGGCAAGGTGCTGGACGCCATCACGCAGTCCAACCAGAAGGTCAACGCCCTGATCGCGGAGATCGCCGCGGCCAGCCAAGAGCAGGCCCAGGGCATCGAGCAGGTCAACCTGGCCGTCGGGCAGATGGACAAGGTGACGCAGACCAACGCCTCCGGCGCCGAGGAATCGGCCAGCGCCAGCGAGCAGTTGTCCGGGCAGGCCCAGACGATGATGGGCGTGGTCGGCGAACTGATGACGTTGGTCGGCATGTCGGCGCGGGCGGCGGATCTGAAGAAGGCCCACGCGGTCAAGTCCGTCGTCCACAAGTCCGCGTCGCCGAAGCAGCCGGAGAAGCTGATTCCGCTGGATGGCGACCGCGGCTCGCAGGGGGATTTCTCGGCCTTCAACCACAAGGCCGCCTGATTCTGGCGACACACCCGTGAAGTGACGACCGACCCGACGGTGGAACCGTCGGGTCGGTTCGTTGTTTCGCCCCGGCGGCGGCGACGGACTTGTGTATATACTGCTCGCCGGCCCTATTGAGACAATTCGCTTGGGTAAACACGCGATGCGACGCATGTTCCGAGCCTTTGCGAATGTCTCATGGAAGGCCGCGAGCAGTATAACAACGAGGCGGGGACGCCCACGCGACATCCAAATCGCGCCGCGGCGCTCCCCGGCGCCGGGGCGGGCGATGGGTTATACTCCGTGCATGAACCTGCGAATCCTGTGTCTGGGGGACATTGTCGGGCGTCCGGGGCGACTGATCGTCCACGAGAAACTTCCCGCCCTCGTCCGCGAACAGCGAGTCGATCTGGTGATCGCCAATGCCGAGAACATCGCCGGCGGCAGCGGCATCACCACCAATTTGTTCCAGAAAATCCGGGCCTACGGCGTTGACATCGTGACCCTCGGCGACCACGCCCTGCGCAAGAACGATGTCTACCCCATGCTCGACGCCTCCGAGCGCGTGGTGCGTCCGGCCAACCTCGGCGCCTGCCCGGTCGGGCGGGCGTCCACCGTCGTCACCACCAATTCCGGGGTGCAGGTCGCGGTGTTCTGCCTGCTGGGGCGGATTTACATGAACCTGCCGGCGGACGATCCGTTCGCCGCCGCCAACAAGGTGCTCGACCAGTTGCCGCGGACGGTGAAGGTGCGGGTGTGCGACATGCACGCCGAGGCCACCAGCGA
>JBBSAF010000172.1:0-6003 GCA_038252525.1 Tepidisphaerales bacterium | reverse complement strand
TTCACATTGAATTGCGGGCCGCCAGGATGGCTTTGCCAAGTTGTTGTCCATAAACCAGTTGCAACCGGCGGTTCACCCCTTGCTCGCCGCCATCACGGCATCCTTGATGCGCTGCTCGTTGCCCATGCCCAAAAAGACGTTCTTCACCTGCCCGTCCTTGCCGATGACGACGGTTTCGGGGATGGCGTTGGCCAGATACTTTTGGCCGACCGCGCCATCGGTGTCGAGCAATACTGTCAGCGAAAGCTTGTGTTCCTTCACGAAGGCCTCGACTTTGGGCTTGTCCTCCTGCAGGTTGACGGCGTAGACCTTCACATCGTCACCGAGGGTCTTGGCGAACTCGTCAAGCTTGGGCAGCGACGCCACGCACGGGCCGCACCAAGTCGCCCAGAAGTCGAGGACGACCACCTTGCCCTTGAGGTCGGCCAGAGCGACGGTCTTGCCATCGAGGGCTTTGAGGGAGAACTCCGGCGCGGGCTTGCCCACGAGGGCCGCCGACGCATCCTGCGGACCCTGCTGCATCGTGGCGGCGTCATTGGCGCCCTCGGGGGGGGACCAAGCGAACTCATCGGCCCCGAATGGGGCATCGAGGGTCTGCTTGGGATAATCGAACGTCATTTCCGCCTGTTTGACCTGCTGCTGGCCTTGGCCGGTGAGGGCCTCGGTCATGTCGATGACCATGCGGCGAATCAGATGGGTGTCGGGGTCGAGCGAGAGGGAGACATTGCCTTGTTCGCCTTTCATCTCCAGTGTGGGAAAGGACTTGCCGTCGATGGTGGTGTCGGCGGCCTTGTTGACGGCGCGGACGCCGACGGTCGCCTCCTTGGCCGCGTCATCGGCCAAAACCAGCATCATCGACGGATTTTGACGGGTGAGGACGAACGGGATCGGGTAAAGCAGATCGCGCAGATGCAAGGCGTCCTTGGGGGCGTCCTCCGTCTTGAACACCTTGTCGGTCGGGAGATAGGCGTAAACCTTCTCACCGGTCGAGCCGACCTGGATCGAGTCTTTCATGACATGCTTGAACTTGTTGGGGGCGGCGTAAGCGCCGGTGAACTCGGCCGCTTGGTTGACCTTCTGCCCGGCGACATCGAAGTCGGCCTTCAAAGTGCCGGTCATCGAGAGGGTCTTGACCTCCTTGTACGCCTTGGACATGGCATCCAAGAGCGGCTTGGCGTCTTCGGAAATGATCGCCGGCGCGGCAGGCGGAGGCATCGTACCGGTCGGGACGGTCGTGGCGGCGGCGGAAGATGGAGCGGTGGTCGGGGGGGTGACATTCTGTCCGACGACATATCCGGCGGCCGAAAAGCCAACGGCGGCGCCGACGGCGTAATACAACGGTTTTTTCCAGTTCATCAAAGGCTCCCAGTGGTGCGGATCAACCGCAAGTCGAAGAAAACGAACCCGTCGGGCGATTGCCCGCGCTATGCATCATAGGATGTACACCCCGTCGAAGGCATTTTGTCGCAAACCCGACACCAATTACGACGCTTGAGGAGAAAAAATCCGCATCAACCGAACTCATCGCCACGGAAGGTGTTGCCGAGATAGGCCAGTTTGACCTGGGGGTCGTTGATGATTTCCTTGGGGGAACCTTCCTTGAAGACCCGGCCTTCGTTGATGATGAGGGCGCGGTCGCAGACGCGGAGGGTCTGGGCGACGTTATGGTCGGTGATGAGGACGCTTTTGCCGAACTCATGTTTGAGCCTAAGCACCTCGCGCTGGAGGTCCTCCACGGCGATGGGATCGACTCCGCTGAAGGGTTCGTCGAGCAGGATCAGCCGGGGATCGGTGACCAGCGCGCGGGCGATCTCGAGCTTGCGGCGCTCGCCGCCGGAGAGGGTGTCGGCCTTCTGGTTGCGCTGTTTGATGAGGCCGTATTGCTCCAAGAGCTGTTCGGCCCGGCGTTTGCGCTCGAGCCGGGAGAGGTTTCGGGTTTCGAGGATGGCCTGGAGATTCTGCCAGACGGTGAGTCGTCGGAAATCGCTGCGTTCCTGGGGGAGATAGCCGATTCCCTCGCGGGCGCGCTGGAACATCGGCAGGTGGGTGATGTCGTTGCCATTGAAGGCGACGGCGCCCCGGTCGGGGGTGACCATGCCGAGGATCATGCGGAACGTAGTGGTCTTGCCGGCGCCGTTGCGCCCGAGCAGCCCGATGATCTCCTCTTGGGCGAGAACGAAGCTAACCTCATCGACGACGGTCCGCCCTGAGTAGGTCTTGACGAGCTTGGTGGTTTCGAGCAGGTTCATGGGCGGTCGTCGAGGGCGGATCGGGATGGAGGACCAGTGTCCCGAGCGGCGATGGAAAATCAAGGAGGGGCGTCACCGCGACAATTTGCCGGTCTTGATTTTGGTTCCGTTTCAAAATGTGGATAACTGGTGGAGAATGAGGGCAGTCCCCGACGGGTTGGATGTCGCAAGCCATTGGGCGAACGCGGTTTAACGTAACGCCAACGTTCGGAGGCGGCGTGAAAAGAGGGTGGAGAGATTTGAATACTGCCATAACTCGCTGTATGAAATACACTTAAAGAACCATTCGCGTGGAATCGCCTGTCAAACCGGACAAAGTGGAGTGATTTCTCCGCAATTTTTTGACATCTCCGGCACACGTCCGATAAATTGGGGGGTTGGGAGGTGTCGTTGTGGATAAGTGAGGATTTATCCACTTTCACGTGACGATAATTATCGTGATTTTTGCCGTTGGGGTCGGTTGGAGTTATTCTTAGACACACCAATCGGTGGTTCCCCGGGCACCGGGGAGCCACAATCCGTACGGGATGGACTCGCTACGGGATATTCAGGTGCGTTTGTTGGGTCAGACGTCGGCAATTCCGTCGTCGTCGGCCCCGTGGGAAAGGAGTGGCTCGCATGGCCACCGGCAAGGTCAAGTGGTTCAATGACCAAAAGGGATTTGGGTTCATCGCGGCGGACGTGGATGGCAAGGATGTGTTTGTTCACCACTCGGTCATCGAAGGCGAGGGGTTCAAGACCCTCGAAGATGGCGAGAGTGTCGAGTATGAGTTCGAGAGCAGCCCGAAAGGACTGAAGGCCACGCGCGTCAAGCGCCTGGTCGCGGCCGAATGACGGTCCACCGACCGATTCGGCGAACTCCAGTACGTCACCGCCCGTCGGGAATGCCCGGCGGGCGGTTTTTTGTTCCTGGGACACGGTCGTCCGCGGGCGGTGTCATTTGTCCTTTGTCCTTGGTCATTTGTCATTTGTCATAGGTCATTTGTCTTTTGGCATAGGTCTTTTGGCATAGGCATATTGTCTGGGGGCACACTCCCTTGCGGTGGGGAAAGAGGGGGCAGACTTCAACGAAGTTCGGTCGAGCCATGGATCGAGCCACGGGAAGTAGGCGGAAGAAAGGGAGCCGGACAAAGACGGAGAAGGCATTGGGTCTTCAACTCGCAACCCACAACTCGCAACGGGCAACTTCCCTTCCGCAATTTTACTCCCGCAACTTTCCCCCCCCCCGCCTTGCTTGCCACCGGGCGTTTGGTATCATTTTCGGTCTTGGCTTGTCGAGGGCCTTGGCCGACGCCGGACGGTTGCGCGGGGAATCGAACGGGCGACGGCATTCTTTTTCGATCATCGAAACCAAGCCCCATGGTGGGGATCGGCGGTCTCGACCCGTCGGTTCACCGTCCGGGCTGACGGCCCAAAGCGGCCGGGAAAGTGTTGCAATGGCGCAGTCACAGGCGGAATTGGTCAAGGCGTTGGTGGATGCGGGGGTGCACTTCGGGCATCGGGTGAGCCGGTGGAATCCGAAGATGGAGCCGTACATCCACGGCAAGCGGAACATGATCCACATTCTGGATGTCCGCGAGACGCTCAAGGGGTTGCTGCGGGCCAAGAAGCTGGTGCAGAACCTGGTGGCGTCGGGGAAGGACATTTTGTTCGTGGGGACCAAGCGTCAGGCGCGGTTCGCGGTGCAGGAGGAGGCCAACCGGGCCGGGATGCACTACGTGACGGAGCGTTGGCTGGGCGGGACGCTGACGAACTTCCGCACCATCCGGGCGCGGCTGAACCGGCTGGAGGAGCTTGAGAAGCTGTTCGAGAGCGGGGCGATCGAGAGCTACAGCAAGAAGATGAAGTCCACGCTGAGCCGGGAGATGGTCAAGATCAAGACCAACCTCCAGGGCATCCGCAAGATGGAGAAGATGCCGGGCGCGATGTTCATCATCGACACGCGGCGTGAGCACATCGCGGTGAAGGAGGCCAAGAAGCTGGGGGTGCCGACGATCGCGCTGATCGACAGCGACAGCGACCCGGAGATGATCGATCTGCCGATCCCGGGCAATGATGACGCGATGCGCGCGATCGAGATCATCTGCAAGGAATTGGCGGATGCGGCCATCGCCGGGAAGGTCGGTCGAACCGACAAGGGCGAAACCGACGGCGCGGCGACACAGCGGAAGCGTTCGCCGCGGGCATCGTTCCGGGCCGACGAGCCCAAGGCCGATGCGCCCGCGGAGGGCACGGCCGTCGAGGGCGTGGACAACCGCACGGCCGAGGTCGGCCAGGGCGCGGCGGCGGAGGCGGCCGACGCGGCGATCGCCGACCCCGCCGGCGACGCGACGGTGGCGGCGGGATAATCCAGCCCCCCCGCGACGAATCACGATTCACGGCGGGGCGAGGCATCAAACCCTCGCCCCGTTTTTTCCACAAGTTCACACATTCAATCGGAGAACAGCACAATGGCGACGATCACCGCATCCATGGTCAATGAACTGCGGGCCAAAACGGGTCAGGGCATGATGGAATGCAAGAAGATGTTGACCGAGACCGGCGGCGACATCGAGAAGGCGATGGACGCGTTCCGCAAGAAGGGCGTCAAGGCGTCGATCACCGAACGCCAGGCCGGCGAGGGGCGCGTGATCGGCGCGCAAACCGCGGGCGGCAAGGCCGCAGCGCTGGTTGAGGTCAACTGCAACACCGACTTCACGGCCAAAAGCGAGCCGTTCATGGCGCTGGGCGCCAAGGCGGCCAAGGCGCTGGCGCACAACCCCGGGATGGACATCGCCCAAGCCGCGGAGGTCAACGCCAACACCAAGGAAGTGACCCAGCAGACCGGCGAAAACGTCCGAGTGGGCAAGACGGCGGTGGTGCAGGCGCCCGAGGGGGGATCGACGGGGCTGTATTTGTATACGATCACCGGCAAGATCGGCGTGGTCATGGCGTTCAAGGGCCATGCGTCGGAGGATCTGGTCAAGCAGCTCGGCGGTCACATCGCGTTCGCGCGGCCGATGGGGCTGTCGCGCGGCGACATCCCCCCGGAGGTGGTGGTCAAGGAGCGCGAGTTCGCGGTCGAGCAGGCGAAGGCGACGGGCAAGCCGCAGAACATCGCCGAAAAGATCGCCGAGGGGAAGATGAACTCGTTCTACGCAGAGCGGGCGCTGCTCGACCAGGAGTTCTTCAATGCCCAGGTGTTCAAGGGAAAAATCTCGGATTACCTGAAGGAGAGCGGAGTGGAGTTGGTGAAATATGTGCGGCTCGAGGTCGGGCAGGGGTGAGGAGTCGTTTCCATTTCAATGCACACATGGGCCGGTCCCCCCTGGGGGATCGGCCTTTTTGTTGGCGGGGGAAGGCGGAAAGTGCAAAGATCGCAAAGGGGCAAAGGCGCAAAGAAATTGAACGAGGACATGCGGGGGTGGGACGCCTCGTTGATATGGACAAGTCCTCTCCCAACGTATTACGAGGCTGCCAAGAAATATGGGGAATAGTCGCTCTCGGTTGTGTCCCCCATATTCACGCCGGACGCCATACACTCAGCCGGGGCGGCTGAGCTACAGAAATCGGCGGGGGCGGCGGGCGAGCCATACACTCAGCCGGGGCGGCCGAGCTACAGAAATCGGCGGGGGCGGCGGGCGAGTTATGTATGAAAACGGGCGCGACGCGCCTCCGCGACATGCGGAATGGATGGGCCACGACGGCGAACGCTTCCCATTCAATCCAACGACTTTTTCTTCTTTGCGATCTTTGCGATCTTTGGACGCTTTGC
>JBBSAF010000171.1:0-6029 GCA_038252525.1 Tepidisphaerales bacterium | reverse complement strand
GGCGACGACTCCCTCCTCCTCGGCCTTGTGGGCGAGCATGGCGCCGCCGATCACGTCGCCGATCGCGTACACGCCGGGGACGCGGGTTTGATAGTGTTCATCGACGACGACGAAGCCCCGGCGGTCGATTTCGACGCCGAGATCGACCAAGCCCAGGCCGTCGATGTAGGGTCGGCGGCCGACGGCGACCAGGCAGCGGTCGGCGGTGAAGGTCTCGGTCTTGCCGGAGATTTCATAGGTGACGACCACCTTGTCGCCGTCGATCCTGGCGGATTTGGCGGCGGCTCCGAGGCGGAACTCCATGCCCTGTTTCTCCAGCGATCGTTGGAGTTGGCCGGCCATTTCGACATCCATGGCGGGGGCGATGCGGTCCATGAACTCGAGGATCGTCACTTTCGATCCCAGTCGTCGCCAGACGCTGCCCAGTTCCAGCCCGATGGCTCCGGCCCCGATGACGAGCAGGGATTCGGGGACGGTCGGGAGGGACAACGCCTCGGTGGAGGAGAGGATTTTTTCGCCGTCGAAGGGGATGGCGGGCAAGGGCGTCGGGGCGCTGCCGGTGGCGATGAGAATGTGTTTGGCGCTGAGGCGGCGTTCGCCATCGGGAGTCTTCACGACGACGGTGTCGCGGTTGGCGATCGTGGCGGTTCCGCGGATCGACTCGATCTTGTTCTTTTTCAGCAGCGACGCCACGCCGCGGGTGAGGGCGGCGACGACCTCGTCCTTGCGGGCCATCATCGTCGGCAGGTCCAGCTCGAGTTGCGAAACCTTGATGCCGTGGCGGGCGAAGCGGGTCTTGGCCTGGTGATACAGTTCGCTGGAGTCGAGCAATGCCTTGCTGGGGATGCACCCGACATTGAGGCAGGTTCCGCCGGGGCGCGGGTCTTTTTCGACGCAGGCGACGGGCAGACCGAGTTGGGCGGCGCGGATGGCGGCGACGTATCCGCCGGGACCGGCGCCGATGACGACGAGGTCGAAGGGGGTGGGTTCGGGCATGACGGCATCTTAGGGGCGGGGTTCGGATGGGGACAAGGGCACGGGCGGGACGCCGCGGTTCTTTGTGACGCGGCGGCGCCGTGATCGGGCCAGAGGATGAAGGATGTATGGGACGACGGCGAAAAGCCGCGGCGCGTTGGCGTGGCCGGCGGGGACGGTATACTTCCACCGTGAACGGGGGCGTGACGGATCAACACAAGGCGGATGACGCGATGGAAAAACTGGTGAAAATGGGCGTGATCGGGTGCGGGGCGATCAGTTCGGCGTATTTCGGCATGGCCAAGAACTTCCCGGTGGTGGAGTTGGCGGCGTGCGCGGACCTGGATTTGGAGCGGGCGAAGGCCAAGGCCACTGAGTTCGGCGTGCCCAAGGCGTGCTCGGTCGATGAATTGCTCGATGATCCGTCGATCGAGCTGGTGTTGAACCTGACGGTGCCCAAGGCGCATGTGCCGGTGGGGCTGAAGGCGATCGAAAAAGGCAAGCATGTTTACGCCGAAAAGCCGCTGGGGATCAACCGCGAAGAGGGGCTGAAGTTCATCGCGGCGGCGAAGGCCAAGGGCGTGAAGGTCGGCTGCGCCCCCGACACGTTCATGGGCGCGGGGATCCAGACGGCGCGGCAACTGATCGAACAGGGCGCCATCGGCAAGCCGGTGGCGTTCACGGCGTTCATGCTGTGTCCCGGCCACGAGAGCTGGCACCCCAGCCCGGAGTTTTATTACGAGCTGGGCGGCGGGCCGATGTTCGACATGGGACCGTATTACCTGACGGCGCTGCTCAATTTGTTCGGGCCGGTGAAACGGCTGATGGGAATGGCGTCGGTGAGCCGGACGGAGCGTCCGATCACGCATCACATGAACGGCAAGGAAGGTCCGAAGTTCGGGAAGATCATGCCGGTGCAGACGCCGGACCACATCGCCGGGACGCTGGAGTTCGGCAACGGCGCGGTCGGGACGATCATCACGAGCTTCGCGACGGCGCACGCGGAATACAACGGCGCCCAGCCGATCACGGTGTATGGCACGACGGGCACGATGCGGGTGCCGGACCCCAACGGCTTCGACGGCAAGGTGTCGGTGCGCGGGTGGAACGACCCGGAGTGGAAGGATGTTCCGCACACGTTCGTGGCCGGCTACGGACGGAGCGTGGGCGCCGCGGACATGGCGTACGCGATCCGAAGCGGGCGGGCGCACCGGGCGAGCGGCGAGCAGGCGATGGCGGTGCTGGACCTGATGCAGGGATTCCTGGATTCGTCGGCCTCGGGCAAGGCGCATGAGCCGGTGACGAAATACGAGAAGCCCAAGGCGATGCCGGCGGAGTTGCCGTTCGGGCAGCTGGACAAATAGTCGGAAGTTCGAAGGAAAAGACAGATCGCCGATAAGGCCAAAGATTGCAAAGAGGCAAAGCTTGCAAAGGGAAGAGGCCGCAATGCAGGGCGTTGCGGCCTCTTTTTCTTTTACTTGGCTGAAGGCGGGGCCGGGGCGTCTCCGCGACAGGAAGAGGGGCGACCATAACAAGCGGGGTATCATCGTCGCGGGGGCGACTCGCCCCCACTCATTTTCATCCGCGGCGGCAAGAGCGAACGACGCCCACCCGCCCCATCGTAAAAACCCGCGCTTCCCATTCTTCTTTGTGAACTTTGCCTCTTTGCGATTTTTGCCCCATCGGCGATCTTTTCCCCATCGACGACCTTCGTCCCATCGGCGATCTTTTCCCCATCGACGACCTTCGCGCCATCGGCGATCCTTCCTCGGCGCGCCCTCACTTCATCGCACACCCGAAATGATGCGTGCCCGCCGCGATTTCGCGGGTCGAGCCATCCGGCAGGCTCACGACGCCGGTCGTGTTCGCCGGCAACGTCACATCCAACTTGAAGTCCTTCCCCTCGACTTTCCACGCCGTCGAGACGCGACCGCGCGGGGTGTCGAGCGACGCCGACGCGCGGTTGATCCCGTGGCCGGGTTTGGGGGCGATGACCACCTTGGCGTAGCCGGGATGCTCGGGGTCGATGTCGATGCCGCCGATGGTGGCGTACATCCACTTGCCCACCGCGCCGTAGGCGTAGTGGTTGAGGGAGTTCATGCCGATCTCGACGAAGCCGGTGTCGGGATGCCAACTGTTCCAGCGTTCCCACATGGTCGTCGCGCCCAGCGTCACCGGGTAGAGCCAGCTCGGGTAGGTGGTTTGCAGCAGCAGCCGATGGGCGACATCGGCCCGTCCGAATCGCGTCAGCACGGGACAGAGCAGCGGCGTGCCGAGGAAACCGGTGGACAGATGCCCGCCGCGCTGGTCGATGAGGCGGACCAGTTCGCCGACGGCGAACTCGCGGCGATTTGCCGGCAGCAGATCGAACGCCAAGGCCATCAGATACCCCGTCTGCGACGGCGGGGCGAGCCGCCCGGAGGGCGCGACGAACTCGCGGTTGAAGGCCGCGATCACCGCGTCGCGCCGTTTGAGGTACGTCGTCGCCTCGGAGCCATGGCCGAGAGCTTCGGCGATGCGGGCCGCGGTGCGGAGGGATTCGGCCCAGTGGGCGGTGGCGATGAGGTCCTTGGGCGTGGCGCTTTGGCCGGGATCGCTGTTGGGAGCGTCGAGGGCCAGCCAATCGCCGAAGCCGTTGTGCCCCTTGTGGTCCTTGTGGGCGCGGATGCCGTCGCGGGAGGTCGAGTCGAGATACGCCATCCATTTCGTGATGACGGGATTCGATTCCTCCAGGATTCGCCTGTCGCCATAGGCTTGGTAGGTCGCCCACGGCACATTCACCACGGCGTCGGCCCAACCGGCCTCGCCGTCCCACTCCCAGCCGGCGGTCGGCTTGGGGACGACCGCGGGGATGGCGCCGGTGGCGACCTGGGCATCGGCCACATCGCGCATCCACTTGGTGTAGAAGCCGGCGACCTCGGCATTGAAACAGGCGGTGGGGGCGAAAACCTGGGTGTCGCCGGTCCAGCCGAGGCGTTCATCGCGCTGCGGGCAGTCGGTGGGAATCTCTATGAAGTTGCCGCGCATGCCCCAGCGGATGTTGGACTGGAGCTGGTTGACCAGCGGCTGGTCGCACTCGAACGATCCGCTGTCGGGCGTGTCGGTCGCCACCACGGCGGCGGCGGCGCTGTGCCGCGTGAACTCGAGCTTCGGCTTGTGCTCGGGCTTGAGCCAGGCGTTGTCCACGATGATCTCGGCGTAGCGGAATCCGTGGAACGTCAGCCGCGGCGCCCAGACCTCGCCGGCGGGATCGCCGCGGAAGGTGTAGTGGTCGATGGCGCGGGCCGACCGCAGGTTGCTCACGTCGAGGTTGCCGTCGGGTTTGAGGGCCTCGGCGTGGCGGATGACGACGGTGCAGCCGCGCGGACCGGTCAATCGCAGGCGAACGACGCCGGTGAGGTTCTGCCCGAAATCGTAGATGAACGTCGAGTGGTCCCAACTGGCGCCCTTTCGCACCGGATTGCCGAGCGCCGCGATTTCCATCAGTTCCCGCACCGGCGGCGCCATCGACGGTTCGAGCGCCACTTGCGGGAACGGCTCGACCACCACCGGCGCCCAGCCGGCGTCGTCGAAGCCGGCGGCGTCCCAGCCGGGGATTTCGCGGCGGGCATCGTATTCCTCTCCGCGGATCAAATCGGCGTTGAGGATCGGGCCGGTCGTCCAGCGCCACGATTCGTCGGTGACGAGCCGCACGGTCGATCCGTCGGCCAGCGTGATCTCGAGCCGCGCCATCAAGGCCGGTCGCGTGCCCCAGCACAAGCCGCGGTCGCTGCCGGCGACGCGCCCGCACCACCAGCCGTCGCCGAGGACCGCGCCGATGGCGTTGGCGCCGGGGTTGAGATGTTCGGTCACGTCATAGGTCTGGTAACCGAGGCTCTTGCGATAGTCGGTCCAACCCGGTCGCAACCAGTCGGCCGTGATGGGCTTGCCGTTGATGGATGCCTCGTACAGACCCAGCGCGGTGATGTGGAGCCGGGCCGAGCGGACCTTGGCGGGCAGGTCGAACGACTTGCGGAGCATCGGCGCCGGGGCGCCGACCAGCCCGGTGCCCTCGATGGGGGCGGCGATGAACGCGGCGGTCCAGTCGGCGGGATCGAGCAACCCCATCTCGAAGGTCGCGGGTTCCGAGGCGGCGCCGGCCGACCCGTCGGCATCCCACAATCGCACATCCCACAAGATGCGTTGTCGGGAGGCGAGGGCCGATCCGCCCCAGTCGATCTGCGATTGCTCGGATGACTCGACCCGACCCGAATCCCACACATCCGCCTTGTCCTTCGTCAACAGCTCCTTGGCGGAGGCCGCACGGATGCGATAGGCAATCTGGCGGGCGCCGGGACGGGCATCGTCGATCCACCACGACAACCGCGGGCAGGTCGAACCCAATCCCAACGGATTGGCTTGATATTCGGTGCGAAGGCGAACGGCGACCATCGGTGATGCGATCATGAAGACTCCTCTTTTTTTCCCCTTGTCGCGAAGACGCAATGGCCTCGCAATTTTTTCCCCCCGGAGCGGAGGTGTCTCGTCTCCGCCACAAAGGAACCGATCGTACGATCCCCCGCGGGTTTCGCCACCCTTGGCGGCGAACACACTTGGCGGCGAACACTTGGCGGCGAAACCTTGGCGGCGAAACCCTTGGCGGCGAACACTTGGCGGCGAACATCACGGCGCGCCCACCGAACGTGGGCAAGCTCAGCGGCTCTGTCTCGACCCTTTCGATTCCCATTGCCATGGTGGTCCCGGAGGTAACGGAGAAAGGGATTGGATCGCGCTGGCCAAACCCAAATCGCCGGAAGTCGCGGGCCGGCCCCGGTCCCGATGCCGCGCGTTGAAAAGGCGTGGGGCCTTTTGATTCCCGCGAAAAACATCACGGGTCGGGAGTCTTTGATGGGAAGGGCCACTCACTCAGCCGGGGGCGGCTGAGCTACAGGCGCCACGGGGGGGGCTTTGCCACTCACTCAGCCGGGGGCGGCTGAGTCACAGGCGCCGCGGGGGGGCTTTGCCACTCACTCAGCCGGGGGGCGGCTGAGTCACAGGCGCCGCGGGGGGGCTTT
>JBBSAF010000170.1:0-6049 GCA_038252525.1 Tepidisphaerales bacterium | reverse complement strand
CTCGCGGAGGACGCTGGCGCGGGCGCCGAAGAGGACGACGGGGGTCCAGGCCATCATGGCGGGCCAGAGGTTGGTCCATTGGGGACCGGACGGGGGTCGGGCGGCGAGGTGATAACAGACGAAATAGGTGGCCATGCAGGCGCCGATGAGGATGAGCATCCTCATGGCGTTGGTTTTGACGTTGACGGGTTGGCGGGTCAACATGCAGGGGACCGCGAGCAGCAGCAGGATCATGTTGACCACCGGCTGGGTGAACCGCATGTGCTTGGCGCGGTACAGGTCGGCGGCGCCGTAGCTCTTGGGACGTTCAAGCAGTTGGTTGATGCGGGCGGTGGAGAGGAGCGGCACGGTGTCGCCGCTGCGATACAGGGCGATCTCGCGGGGGGTGATGTCGCTGCGATAAATGGTGGCGGGGAGGGGCGGGGTGGGGTTCTGGTCGGGCAGCAGATTGCGGATGAT
Organism: Tepidisphaerales bacterium; assembly: GCA_038252525.1. GTDB lineage: Bacteria > Planctomycetota > Phycisphaerae > Tepidisphaerales > Tepidisphaeraceae > JBBSAF01. The sequence continues at coordinate 5,590 of JBBSAF010000170.1, read as the reverse complement.
GCGGCCGTTTTGGAGCATCCAGGCGCCGGCGGCGGCGTCGAAGACGGCGCGGTCGGCGCGAAGATGGGCGGCGGGCATCTCGTCGTGGCGCTCGATGACATCCAACTGTTCGATGGTCGCCGGTCGGGTGGTCGAGGGGGTGGTGTAGCGTCCGGCGAAGAGCAGCGCCCCGCGGTCGTCCTGCATGGCGCGGACCTCGAAGGATTGCCCGCTCGCGCCGGAGAGCTGGTCGTGGCCGCGGACGAGCTCGGGAATGATGTTGGGGATGATCAGCTCCTGATCGACGATGAGCAGCCCGTTGAGCAACACGGCGGCGATGATGACGGGCATGGCGACGCGGAGCAGTTTCACGCCGGCGGCGAGGATGGCGACGATCTCGTTGAATCGGCTCATCCGCACCATGGTGAAGGCGGCGGCCAGGACGGGGATGATGCCGGCGAGCTGGCTGAAGAACAGGAAGGTCTTGAAGAAATAGAACCGCCCGATGTTGGCCAGGAGCAGGGCGACGGAGGTTCCGCCCCCTTCGGTCATGCGGTTCTGGGTCTCGATCATCTCGTCGAAGTTGAAGACCAGATCGAGCACGACGTACATCCCCACCAGCACCATGAAGGCGATGAGGTAGTTCTTGAGGAACTGTCGCAGAACATATCGGTCGAGGATTTTCACGGTGTCATCGGGCTCTTGCGGGGTTGAATCCGAAAAGTTTCATTGTCGCTGCAGCCGGCCGAGGAGGATGGTGGCGAGGATCGCCACGAACACGTTGCCGCTCCAAATGAGGGCGATGCCCGGGCCGGGGCCGACATATTGCGACAGGTCCCACGGCACGTTTTCGCATTGGTGCTGGCCGGCGATGATGAGGGTGACGCAGAGGAGGGCGGGAATGACGCTGACGGCGAAGGCCGACAGGAAGTTGCCGCTCTTGAACATCATGCCCAGCGCGCAGCCGACCATGACGAGGATGAGGCAACTGACGGCGAAGGAGGCGCGGGAGTGGAGTTCGCCGAGGATGGCGCCGCCGAGGTAGAGGTTCTCGACGCGGAGGGCGAGCTTGTCCTGGTCGGTCAGGTACGGTGAATCGAGGATGGTCTCGGGGGTCAGCGCCCCGGCGTGGCGAAGGTTCGGGGGAACGGGGGCGGAAAACGAGCGGGAGAAGGCGTTGCGGGCGCTGGTGTCCGAGCCGATGGTCGTCACCACGCTCTGCATATCCGCGGTGACGGCCACCTCGCCATCGGGATCGACGGTCCCGAACGACAGGCGCAGGCCTTTTGCCTTGGCCGAAAGGGATTGGTGATCCGGGCTGGTTTCCGAGAGCGTGACGGGGCGGGCGTCCCCGGCGCCGGGGGACGGGGGGATGACGATGTCGCCGTCGCCGACCTTGGCGGTCGTCGGGCCGCGGTCGATGGTGATGCGGGTGGCGCCGGAGGTGAAGGTGGCGGATCGGGCGGGTCCGTTGAGGGCATTGGCGACGGCGCCGATCATCCGCAGGCGCTCCTCCTTGTCGGCCAGGGTCCGCAGCAGCGACTGGATGCGTTGGCTGGCGGCGCGGTCGGCGAGGGTGCGCTTGAGCTCGAAGATGTCCATGAACTTGGGGCGGAAGCGGATGGGCGAATCGAGCTCCATGCGGAAGGGCTGGCTTTCGATGCCGGCCTGGAAGGCCCCGGCGAACTCGCGGGGGAACCGGGTGCCGCCGCGCAGGTCCACCTCGAGGGTCACGCGCCCGTCGGCGGGGTTCTGGCGGATGTAGACGGTCGTCCGCCGGGCGGTCATGAAGTCCTTGGGGACGCGGAGGGTCTTGTCGTTGGGGTCGCGCTCGTAGGTGACGACGGTGGGCCCGATGAGGACGACGGCCTGTCCGCCGCGGCTTTGTTCCGGCGGCAGGGCGTGGGCGTCCTGGGCGAAGACCGTCACATCGCGCCCGGGGCCTTTGAACGTGACCTGGTGGGAGCGTTGGATCTCGTGGGTGGTCAGGTCCGCGAGGTTGGAATAGATGACCCGCTCGATCCGCAGCAGGAACGCCGGGACGATGAAGCACAGGAACAGCAGACTGACGATGGCGACGATCAACCCCAGCAGGAACGCCGGCGTGGCGATCGACAAATGGCTGATGCCGCTGGCTCGGCAGGCGGTGATCTCGTTGTCGGCCGCCAGCCGCCCATAGACCACGGTGGTGGCGAACAGGGCGGCGATCGGCAGCGAATAGGTGGTCATGGCGGGCATGAAATAGCTGAGCATCCGCCCGACCTGCGAGGCATCGAGGCCATGTTCGGTGAGGGGGCGGAGGAGGCCGCCGAAGCTGAGGATGCCGGCGATGGCGCCGGAGGCGAGGCCGAAGATTCGCAGCAGATCCCAGAAGATGTACCAGAAGAGGGTTCGGCTCATGGCGCGATGGTCCCGAGATGGCGCCGGATGACGGCGGCGAGGCGGTGGACGCCGGGTTCGAGCCGCGCGAGGGGCGCCTGGCCGAAGCTCAGTCGCAGGTGGCTTGCGGGGACGTGGCCGTTTTCGTCGGGGGGATGGCAATAGGCGCCGGGGACGTAGAGCACGCCCTCGGCGATGGCGTCGTCGAAAAACGGCGATCCGCGGGCGGTGTCGATGGCGTCGGGGAGTTCCATCCAGACGTACAGCCCGCCGTGGGGATGGGTCCAGCGGATGGCGGGATCCGTGGGCACGTGTTTGTCGAGGGCGCCGAGCAGGGTGTCGCGCTTGAGGCGGTAATGGGATTGAAGGCGCTTGACCTGGGCATGGTAGGCGCCGTCCTGCAAGGCCGTGAGGGCGATGAACTGGCAGAGGTTGGCCGAGCCGAAATCGTGGCTGCCCTTCTGGTGGACGATGGCGTCGACGACCTCCGGCGGCGCCGCGGTGTAGCCGAGCTTCAACCCCGGCGCGAAGGGTTTGCTGAAGGTTTGGGCGAGGAGGGTGAAGGCGTTGTCGGGGTCGAAGCTTTTGATCGACGGCAACGCCGGGCCATCGTATCGCAATTCGCGGTAGGCGGCGTCCTCGAGGATGAGGATGCGGTGATGGGCGCTGTGCTTGCGGACGATCTCCAAGAGTCGCGGGCGGCGCGCCGCCGAAAGCGTCAAGCCGGTGGGATTCTGGAAATAACTGGTGCAGTAGATCAGTTTGACGCGCGCCAGCTCGCCGGTCCCGGCCAAGCGGGACAGCAACCGGTCGACGGCCTCGACATCCATGCCGTCGTCGTCCATGGTTACGGTCAGGATCCGCGCCCCCAGCCCGGCCAGGGCGCCGGTGAAGACGAAATAGGAGGGGTTGGCCGCGATCACGATGTCGCCGGGGTCGAGCAATGCCTCGCCCAGAAGATAGAGCGACTGCTGGGAGCCGGTGGTGACGGCGATGTGGTCGGCCGAAAGGCCCATTGTCGAGGCGGGCTTGCCTTCGAGGGCCTCGATGTGCCCGAGGAGTTGCCGGCGGAGGTTGGCCAGCCCGAGGGTCGTGCCGTATTGGAGGGCCGCGGTCGCCCGGGCGGGATCGGCCATGATGCCGTGGACGATGCGGTCGACGGCGTCGGCGGGGAGGGTGGTGTCATCGACCAACCCGGCGGCGAGGTTGATGAGGTCGGGATTGGCGATGGCGGCGGTGACGAGGAAACTGATGGGGGCCTCGACCGCCCGGCGCGCCTTGGCCGACCAGGAAATCGCCGGGATGTGCTGGTGGACCCGCTCCATACGTCGAACGGTTCATGCTACCAGCACGCGGATCAAAGACAAGAAACCGGGGGAAATGGCGGGTCGGTGGAACGCGGTCGGGTCGTCGCCCCGGCCTTCGATGGCGCGGTCGCCCCCTGATGCCCCCTTTTCCTGGCGAGCCGCTCATTCCGCCGGGCCGACCCGCGTTGGCACTATCGGAAATGGGGGTCGCGTCGCGCGAAACGCCACGTTGCCCGGATTGTTGGGCACCCCCGTTGCCCCGGTCCTTCGTGGCGTGGCCATCCCGCGGGGGCGCGGTGGTCGGCAGGGCACGCGGGGATCCCACCGGACGGCGCCGGCGCCCCATTGCCTTGTCGCGGGAGCGCCTCGCTCCCGCCTTCATCCCGCGCTATTTCCCCGCCGGGGCGATCCATTGCGTTTCGGCGATGGTTTCGGGCGGGACGGTGGTTTTGTCGGTCGAGGGGCAATACACCCATGTCACCATGGTCCCCTTGGCAGGGTCGATGGTCAGCAGGCGGACGGGGTTGGTGTTGCGTTCGTGGAAAGTCTGGAGGAACAGGTGGATCGTGTTGCCGAATGAGCCGGTCTCGTCGCGCCGGCCCTGGGTTCCATCGTGGCCGCTGAAGACGAGTTTGACGTTGGGGTAGGGTTTGACGAGGGTGTCGAAGAGGGCTTGACCGGAGGTGTCGCCATAGCCGCCGGCGTCGGATTGGAATTGCAGGGCGCCGGTCAGCAGGGCGTGGGTGAGGAGGATCACATTGTGATGCGGGTGCGACTGGATGACGCCCTTGGCCCAGTCGATGGCGCCGGAGCGCGGCCAGCATTCAAGGTTGATCAAAAGCCAATCCAGTCCGCCGGCATGGAAGGTGCGAAAGGCGTTGTCGATCTTGCCGGGTTCGTAGGTTTGGCCGTCGATGTGGGAGCGCTGGGGGGTGTGATAGGCGTTGAAGCGGGTGGTGTCCCGCAGTTTGCCATGGAGATCGTCGGCGACATGGCCGCCGCCCGTGACCATGGCAGCGGTGTCGTGGTTGCCGGTGGTGAGGGCGTAGGGCACGCCCGCGTCGTCGAGGATGGCGAGGGCGTCGGAGGCCCGCCGGTATTGATCGTGGTCGGGGGAATCCCAGTTTTCCAAGTCCCCGACCTGCATCACCATGGCGAGGTTGAGTTCGGCCCGATGGTCCACCAGCCAGTGGAGGCGGTTGGGGAGGCGGTCGTCATCGGGTTTCATGACCTCCCATTGCGTGTCGGGGATGATGGCGAGGGTGAAGGCGGATTGGGCGGGGGAAATGGCCGGGGAGAGGAGACAGGCCAGGACGGACAGCAGGGTTGCGAAAAAGCGATGGATCATGGCGGACCTTTCGGGCCTGCGGCATCGGTCGTTGGTCATGATACCCCCCCGCCGGGGCGATGCCATGGCGCGGGAGTGTTGCGCGGGAGTGTTTCGGCCGACGGATGTTTCGGCCAGAGGGTGTTTCGACCGGCGCGATTGGATGCACGCCGGCGCGGGATCGCGTATACTCGCGGGCCAGGGAATCGTCCCGCGCCGTGGGCCGGGACACATACAGGAGATCGCACATGAACCATCGCACATTGGGATTGGTGGCGTTGTTGGCCATGGCCATGCTCGTCAGCGCCTGCGGAAAGAAAGGCGCCGGGTCGATGAACGCCGACGCGGCTTACACCGGCACGCTCATGAAAACCGCCGCGACCGACGCGGCCCCGTCCGACTGGGCATTGGGCGAGAGCACGGGCAACGTGCTGATGCACCTGGACGTGTCGGCCGTTGAGGAGCAGGCGATGCAGTATGAAAGCAAGCGGGTGAAGGTGACGGGGATGGTGGAGCTGCGGGACCAAAAGGACGCCGACGCGATGGCGGTGCTGGTGGTCAACAAGATCGAACCGGCCAAATGAGCCTGGCGGGGCGG
>JBBSAF010000169.1:0-6071 GCA_038252525.1 Tepidisphaerales bacterium | reverse complement strand
GGCGAGGCGCCGGGGTTTCATACCTCTCTCGTGGCCCCGACACGGTTACGCCACATCGCGGTTTTCGTTGCGCGCGGGCGCCCTCGCCTCGTTGTAATACACACGTCCCCTCCCGCCTGCGGCCGTTCCCACGTCGCGGGGGCGCCTCGCCCCCGCCTTTTCAAGCGAAGCCCATCATGACGGCGCTCCACGGAGGTTTTCACAACTTCCAAACCTCGTCCGTGACGGTCGCGCCGTCGGACGCGGGCGAGGCGCCCACGCGACATAAAGAAGCGGTACACTTCCCACGCGATCCCCATGCCCATCCCCGACCCTTCCATCCCCGCCCGCCTCGACCGGCTCGCCGACGCCGCCTGGCCGGCCGAGGAATCCGAAATCCTCGGCCCGTGGAAACTCCGCGCCGCCCGCGGCGTCACCCAACGGGCCAACAGCGTCCTGACCACCCCGCCAGGTCCCGCCGTCTTCCATCCCGCGGACGATCGCCACATCGACCGATTGATCGACTTGGCCGAACGCTTTTACGCCCAGCGCGGTTTGCCCGCTCATTTCCACATTTCCCCGGCCCGATTTCCGCCCGATCTCGACGACCGCCTCGCCGCCCGCGGATACGACATCGTCTCCCCCGCCCAGGTCTGGACCGGCGACGCCGCCGAGGTCCAGCGCGCCATCGGCGCGCTGGATTCGCCCGTCGTGTTGGATGCGGTTCCCACCGACGATTGGATCGCGTGCGCCTTCGACAACCCCCTGGCCACGCGACACGTCCGCGCGCAAATCGTCGGCCGAATCCCCGGCCCGGCGGCGTTCGCCTCGATCCGCGACGGCGACACGATCGTCGCCGCCGCCCTGGCCGTCGGCGCCGACGACTGGACGGGCGTGTTTTGCATGGCCACCCGCCCGACCCATCGCCGGCGAGGCCACGCCCGCGCCCTGATCCGCGCGATCGCCGCCCGGGGGCTATCGGGCGGTCGGAGGCGGATGTACCTGCAAGTCATGGCCGACAACGCGCCCGCCCAATCGCTATACCGCGCGGCGGCGTTCGCGTTCGCGTACCCGTTTCACTTCAGACGCTCCCCGGTGACGAGCGAGGATGGGTTGTGAGGGGCAGGTTGTGAGGGGGAGGTTGTGAGGGGCAGGTTGTAAGTTGTAGGTTGTAAGTGAAGAGGTGCGGGTTGCGGGTTGTGGGTTGCGGGTTGCGAGTCAAACCAATGACAAATGACCCATGACCAATGACCCCGTGGTCGGACCACGGACCGTCGAAGTCGGACCCCTCGCGGCGCGCGAAAAAAGCCCGGTTCGCAAACCGGGCTTCCGCATCATGCATTCGAGCGGGTTTTTTACTTCGCGGTCTTTTGGAAGCTGTAGGTGCCGCCGAACTTCTTGGTGAACTTGTCCACCCGTCCGGCGGTGTCAACGAACTTCTGCTTGCCAGTGAAAAACGGATGGCAGGCGCTGCAAATATCGACCAGGATCCGCTTGGCGGTGCTGCGGGTGGTGAAGTTGTTGCCGCAGGCGCAGTGAACTTCGCACACCTGGTATCGCGGATGGACTTTCTCTTTCATGACTCGCTCCGTTCCCGGTCGTGCGTGCCGCGTCGCGCCACGTCAGCCGGGAGGTTGGGGATGGACGAAATCCCGGCCAAGGTCGGCCGGGCGAATCGACCATTCTATCGCCCGCGCCAAGCCGCGCCAAGCGACACCCGTTTCTCCCCAACGTGAAAACGTGGATTCCAAGGCCTTGGAACGGATTTGGACCGGCGTGTTGATTCGCGCCGCAACTTTCGGGTGGGCGATGGCCGATGAATCGTTCATGCCGATCCTCAATTACAAAGCCCTTGGGTTCGCCGGGCGGCTTGCCGTCTCCATCGCGGTGATTTCGCTGGCCGTCGCCTGTTCGTCGGACAACGCCAACGTGAAGGGGCTGAGCGAGGGGGACGCCGACAAGCTCAATGCCCAACATTCGCAGTTCGATTCGGCCGAGGACCCGCCGATCTCCCCGGACACCTTCGTCGCCGCCGCCGAGCTCGCCCAAGCCCAGGACAACCCTCCACTGGCGATCGCGCAGTATCAAAAGGCGTTGGCGATCAATCCCAAACACCGTCGCGCAACCTACGGATTGGCCATGCTTTATACGAACATGAAGGACTACGACCTCGCCACCGCCGGCTGGGAGAAGTACGTGGATCTCACCGACGGTTCGGCTGCGGCGTACGCCAATTTGGGCTACTGCCAAGAGTTGGCCGGACATCCCGAGGCGGCCGAGGCGGCGTATAAGAAGGGAATCGCCGCCGACGCCCAAAGCGTGCCCTGCCGGGTCAATTATGGGCTGATGCTCGCCCGGCGCGGGCAGGTGGCCGAGGCGACCCTGCAGTGGCAGGCGGTGCTGACCCCCGGCGAGGTCCATTACAATCTGGCGTCGGTCTACGAGCGCCAAGGGCGCAAGGAACAGGCCAAGGTCGAATACAAAAAAGCGTTGGAGCTCGAGCCGGACATGAACGATGCCCGGACGAGATTGGGGGCGTTGGAGGGGGGAGGGTTGTGAGAGGGGTTGCGAGTTGCGAGTTGTGGGTTGTGAGTTGTGAGTTGCGAGTTGCGAGTTGAGGGTTGCGAGTGAAGACCGCAGGCAGGCCCTGGGTTCTTCTCCGCCTACCTTCCTTCCGCCTACCGCCCACCCTTTCCAGTTGTAAATGAACTCCCCACCCGTACTTATCTTCTTTCCGCCTACCGCCTACCCGCCTTCCGCCTACTTCCTCACGTATTGAACTCCTGCGAACCGGGGCGCAGGGGTCGGCGGGCGCCGGTGGGGTCGATGAACTCGGCGTCGATGCCCTCGGGCAGATCGACGCGGACGGCCAACTGATCGTCGCCGACCCGCTCCCACTCCACCCGGATCGGGCCGGGAGGGGTGGGGACCACGCCCTTGGCGAAGTCGAGGTCGCCGCAGAAAGGCTCGATGCGGACGCGGGCGAATCCGGGGGCGGTGGGAATCACCCCAAGCACTTGCTGCGAAAGAAGATACAGCGGCGAGGCGGCCCAGGCGTGGCAGCGGCTGGAGGTGTTGACCCACCCCTCCCAAAATGTCGTCGCCCCGGCGTCCAACATCCCCCCCCATTTTTCGGCCATGATCTCCATCGCCTCGGCCTTAAGCCCCGATTGGAAAAGGGCTTGCAAGATATACGCATACCCGAACGGCGAGGCCGTGACGATCTTGCCGCGCTTGGCCTTGGCGCCTTTCAGCAGCACCTCCTTGGCCATCGACGGATGCGATTCGGGTTTCAGCCCCAGCAGGATCGCCCAGGCGTTCATGTGCTGCGACACCTTGTCGGCGCGCTCGCCGCTGGCCGGGTCCCAACCGTCGCGGAACAGGCGGGCGTCGGGATCGAAGAACTTGTCCTCGAGGGTCGTCGTCAGCCGCTCGGCCTTGGCGGCGAAGGCGTCGGCGGAGGCGCCGTCGCCGACGAGCCGGCACAGGCGCGACATTGTTCGAAACCCCTGTAAATACAGGATGTTGAGCACGCCGCTGTAGTCGGCTTTGTGCAGATCCGCCCAATCCAGAAAGACCCACAGCCCGTGGAAGGCACCGATGAGTCCGCCGACGCCTTCGTGGCCGGCGAAAAACTCGAACAGCCGCTTCGCCACCGGGAGGCATTTTTCGACCAGCGCCGTTTCGCCGGTTTGGAAATGGTGGTCCCACAGTGTCTCGATCCAAGTGAGCATGAAGTCCGGCAGCCGGATGTCGCAATCGGTGGGGGGGATGGGGCTGAGGGTTCCATCGGGCATCTGGCTTTGGGCGACCATTTCGATGCCGCGAGCCAGCAGGGTCGAGTCGCCAAAGGCGTATTGGGTGACCTTGGCCTGCACGCGGGCGTCGCCCCACCATTGGGCCTGCTCACGCGAGGGGCAATCGACGAAGGCGTCCAAGGCGCAGTTGATCTGGGTGTGTCGGGCGACGGCCCAGATTTGGTTGAGCGATTCGTCGGAACATTGGAAAGTGCCGATCTCCGGGAGGTCGGCGTGGACATGACGGAACGCCACATGGCGCAACTTCAGCGGTTTGCGGAGGTTGCGGAAGACCAAGGCGAGGTGGCGCATCCCCCGCAATCCGAACACCTCGAAGCTTTGGGCGCCGGCCCGACAGCGATAACGGTCGGCGGCGCCGACTTGGCAGCCGTCCACCGGCCAGATTTCCGGGGCGCCGGATTTGTCGAGTTCCTCGGCGTAAATGACGTCGATGATCTCGTCCCCCTCGGCCTCGGCGATGTCGAGCCTCAGGTGCCCGGTGCGATAGACGCCGGGGTCGAACATCGCCATGGCGAACTCGCTGTCTTCCGGCGGCATGATGGTCGTGACCGATTCATCGTCGCGCAGGCAATGTTCCGCTTCGGTCAGCAGGTTCTTGTCCTTGCGCCGATTCTCCTTGGCGAATAACCGGTAGACATCCTCGGCGACCTTGTAGCCGCGGGCGTTTTCGCCATGGAACTGGGCGCCGACAGCCACGAACGACTCGACATGATCGGTGAGCAACGGCACGACACGGGACTCCATCGAAAACCACGGCGGATCGCCGACCCCGCGGGTGTGGGCCGGGGACTTCCAGCCGTCTTCGGGCGTGGGGTCGAAATCCGCGTCCATCCAGCCGCTCGGATCGGCGTCGGCGTCGTAATGTTCTTGGAAACCGAGTTGGATCGACAGCCGGGCGACGGTTTGTCGCCAACCCTTGGCGTCGCGGCACAGCCAGCCGTCGGGGGTGTGCAAGTGGATGTCGGCGGCCGAATCGAACGCAATGGCGCCGTCGACGATCAGTCCGGCGGCGTCGCGGTGGACGCTTTGGAATGTCGGAACGCCGAAGCTGTGGACGATGACGGCGATGACGTTGCGACCGGAGTTGAGGAAGGGCGCCAAGTCCAGCACGTCATACGATTGCCAAGCGGGGAACGAGCGCGACGGGCCGAAGTGGACGCGCTTGGCGTTGACGTAGAGGGTGTAGCGGGAGTCGGCGCTGATGCGAACGGTGGCTTGGCGGGGGCGCTGGGGCAGATCGACGGTCTTGCGGAACAGCACATAGCGGTTCCACGGGTGGGTTTCGTGGCGCTGGGTCCACGCCCACCGGGCGTTCCAACCGGCGGGCGGGGGAATGGGAAGGGGGGCGGCATCCATGAATCGCGGAGGATACCGCAAAAAGGCTTGGAGGGGGAGAGGGGGGGGGAGGCTTGAAGCCGGGCATTTTCCATGTCGCGCGGGTCGCGTCGGCCCCGTTTTCTTCGCATTGGATGAAGGGGTTGAGGCGTCGGATGGCGCTGGCGGGAACGGGGGGCGCGGGGCCGAGGTGACCCGCGTGACGGAAAAACGATGGCGGCGTGGCGACGAACGCAGCGGCGCGAACGCACGGGGGTGCACGCAGGGGCGCGAACCCAAGAGGGTGAACCCCGGGGGTTTCAAGGCGTAGAATGGGGCATGGACATCGAACGATTCAAAAAGAGCCGGTGGATGAAGGCGGCGCGGCGACCGGAGGGGCGGGCGAAGGTCCGCGCGGGGTTCGGACGCTGGATCGGGCGGGTGAGCAGCTTGGGGCTGGTCGCGCGGGCCAGGGAGTTGTGGGGGTTTCTCAACTCCGCGGCGGTGTCGCACGGGGACAAGGCGCTGGTGGTGGCGGCGCTGCTGTATCTGATTTCGCCGATCGACGTGGTGCCGGACTTCATCCCCTTCGCCGGGTGGCTCGATGACCTGGGGGTCGCGGCGATGGTCGTCAACTTCGTGATGCGGCGGTTGGATGCGGGCGCGGACGCCGCGCGGGTTGCGGCCGAGGACGATCACGGCGCCGCGGGCCGCGAGGCCGGACGGGTCACGGGCTGATCCATCGCGGCGTCATGGGCTTGGCGGGAAGGCGTTCCCACGGCCTTCAGCACGATGTCATCGAACATCACCGTGCCGGGTTGCAGATAGGCATACAGGTCGATGCGGAGGGTCGTCACCGGAAACGTCTGGTGCTGGGGATTCAGTTCGTCGACGACAGTGACCCATTGGCCGGCGGTGGCGCCGGTGGGGGGGACTTGGCGACGGTAGATCTCGCGCTCG
>JBBSAF010000168.1:0-6112 GCA_038252525.1 Tepidisphaerales bacterium | reverse complement strand
GGCGAGGCGCCCCCGCGACGTGGAAATTACGACGGGTGGCAGGGGAGTGTATAACAACAAGCCGTACCCCCCCCGCGCCTGACACGCACCCAAACCCTCCCACTACACCGTCCCCGTACCGCCTCACCCGATTTCACCATTGCGGCTTTTGTCGCCCCCATGGTATGACAATTAGGCGTGGTGGGATTTCCTTTTGGGCTTTCAACAAAATAAGAAATAAGAGGCTTCCGAATGTCTACCCCCGGACGAGTGCTCGTCGTGGAGGACAGTGAAAGCGAACGACGCGCCCTGAGCCAGATCCTCAAGACCCAAGGACTCACCGTCTTCGCCGCCGATAGCGCCGACAAGGCCCTCGGCTATATGGATGAAAATATCGACGTCGTCCTCTCCGACCTCTACATGGGCGACGTCAGCGGCCTGGACCTCCTCAACCTATGGAAAAAAAAGGTCCCCTCCACCGAATTCATCCTCCTCACCGGCCACGGCGGCATCGAATCCGCCGTCGAGGCCATCCGCAGCGGCGCCTACGACTACATCGCCAAGCCCGTCAACCCCGACGAGCTCATCCTCCTCATCAAACGCGCCATCGACGCCAAGCAAAAGGACAAAGAGCTCGACACCCTCCGAAGACGCCTCGACCAACGCTTCGGACTCGACAAAATCATCGGCCAATCCAAGCAGATGAAGGATGTCTTCGCCAAGATCCAACGCGCCGCCGCCGTCGATTCCACCGTCCTCATCCTCGGCGAATCCGGCACCGGCAAGGAGCTCGTCGCCCAGGCCCTCCACCACAACAGCCCCCGCAAGAAAGGACCTTTTGTCGCGGTCAACTGCGCCGCCGTCCCCGCCACCCTCGTCGAATCCGAACTCTTCGGCCACGTCCGCGGCGCCTTCACCGGCGCCACCGACAAGCGCATGGGCCGATTCGAACAGGCCGACGCCGGAACCCTCTTCATCGACGAAATCGGCGACTTCGAGATCGGCCTCCAAGCCAAGCTCCTCCGCGTCCTCGAAACCCTCACCCTCACCCCCGTCGGCGGACACGAGGACCGCAAGGTCGATGTCCGCGTCCTCGCCGCCACCAGCCGCGATCTCCGCAAAATGGTCGCCGACGGCACCTTCCGCGAGGACCTGTTCTACCGACTCAATGTCGTCCAGATCGTCCTGCCCCCGCTCCGCGAGCGCACCGACGACGTCCCCGTCCTCGTCGAGCACTTCCTCCGCGAAATCAGCGAATCCAAGAAAACCTCACCCCGCCGCGTCAACCCCGAGGTCATGCGCCGGTTCCTCGCCTATCGCTGGCCCGGCAATGTCCGCGAGCTTCGCAACACCCTCGAAAGCATGATGGTCCTCGCCGACGGCGAAATCCTCACCGAGGATGACATCCCCGACCGCCTCATGGGCCAAACCGCCGACGCCATGCCCGCCAAGCAGATTCCAGCCGGCCTCAAAATGGAGGATCTCGAGCGCCTCGCCATCACCAAGGCCCTCGACGCCGCCGGCGGCAATCGCACCCACGCCGCCACCAAACTCGGCATCTCCGTCCGTACCCTCCAGCGCAAGTTGCGGCAGTACGAAACCGGCGCAGGACAGCCCACCGACAAACCGAGTTTCTCCCAAGCATGACAATTTGACGCATACTCGGTCACTGTGTCATAATGACGCACCGGACCTCCCCCGGTGCTTCTTTTCATTTCCACTCACCGGTTGGGTTCGCCGCTGTCCAGCAGCCCGGAAGGGGGATGGCCCGGCTTGTGGCACGCACCTTGCACTGTCCGTACTACGACACAATCGGGCAACATCGAGACTATGTGAATTAAGCAAGGAGATTGTTATGTCGATCAGTATGGAACGCTTCGCGTCAGACGGCAAGTTCGCCACCTACGACCCATTCGCCGCCGCCACAGGCAGGGTCATGGTCTTCCAGCTCCAATGTCGCCGCTGCGGCTTCGAGCCGGAAAACGTCGTCGTCGCCCCCCGAATCTGCCCCAAGTGCCACAGCGAATCATGGGAACGCTTCGCCCGTCCCGGCAGCATCCTCGAAAACGCCAGCCGCTATTGACACACGCTCGCGTCCGACCGCCCTTCGGTGGCCGTGATGCGACCAAGCCACCCCCGACGGCGCCCCGAACGGAGCGCCGTCGTTTTTGCGCGCTCCCCCGCAATGCCTCCCTCCCAAATGGCAAATGACAAAGGACAAATGACAAATGCCATACAGTTGCACGTTGCAGGTTGTAAGTTGTAAGTTGTGAGTTGTGGGGTTCGAGTTGCGCGTTGCGTGGAACTGCCTCCACCTCCTGATCCTGGGTTTTTCTGCCAACTGCCAACTGACAACTGCCCACTGCCAACTGACAACTGCCCACCCCCCCCCATGCTCTCCTTCGCCTGCCATTGCGGCCATAAGTTCGATCTCGCCGATGACGAGGCCGGCGGACTCATCCAATGCCCGCAATGCCACCGCCTCAACGATGTCCCCACCCTCGGCGATCTGGCCCACCTCGACGCCGACGGAACCTTCAAAATCGACGCCTCCCCCCTCGCCGCCGAACACGACCGCATGCGCAAACTCCGCGAGGCCTTCGCCCCCACCCATCTCGATGACGACGGCGACGAAATCGACCTGCGACCCAGCTTCGACGATGTACGCCGCGCCGGCGCCCCGCCCGACCTCGAATCCCGAAAGCCCCTTCCCTCCCGCCCCAAATACGACCCCGCAACCGGCGAGCTGCTCGCCGAACTGCCTATCATCCCTTCCCCGCCTCCCCAAGCCCCGCCCAAGCCCCGCACCCTCAACTATGCCAAGCCGCGCTCCGCCCGAGCCGAAAACCCCTGGGGGGCGCTGGTCGAGCTGCTCATGCCCGTCAATGCCGTGGTCATGTTCTTCGTTTTCCTGGCCTATTTCCTCGCCCAGATGGCCTCCTACAGCCTGGTCATGTGGATCGGCGCCCTCGGCATCATCGCCCTGATGCTCGCCCACTACGCCGTCGTGGTCGAGGAGATCGGCCCGGAGGAACGCGACGAACTCCCCCGACCCCTGCGCAACGTCAGCCTTTCCGACGATGTGTGGCGGCCGCTGTGCAACGCCCTCGGCGCCCTCATGCTCAGCTTCGCCCCCGCCATCCTCATTCGCATGTACGCCGGTCCCGGCCAACTCGCCGCCATCGCCGTTCTGATCGCCACGGTGGGGGGGATGATCGTCTTCCCCGCCACATTGCTCACCCTCGTCGCCAGCGGCGCCGCCCTGTCCAACCTCCGTCCCGACCGCGTGATCGGCCTCATCCGCGCCGCCGCCCCCGCCTATGCCCTGGCCACGGCCACATGGTTCGTCGCCGCCATCCTCACCGTCTGGAACACCCTCGGCCTCGCCCTCATCGACCCGCTCACCCAAACCCACGCCTGGCTCTGGAAACTCAACCATCCCGCCGTCGTCTACCCTCTGATCGCCGTGTCGATTTACCTGATGCACTGGTTCTGCTGGCAACTGGGCCTGATTCACCGCCACCACCACGCCGAGTTCCCTTGGGTCTTGCAGCGCCACATCCCCCTCAACCGCCTCGCCACCCTCCCCGACCAAGCCCGCGCCGCCCGTCCCCCCAAATAAATGTACCTGTCCCCTTTAATTAAAGGGGACAGGTACCTTTATTTTGCTTGCCCCCTTGCTGCGAAGGCGAGTCGCGCCCGCAACCGCGTCCCGCAACCGCATCCGTTGGGTCGCGGGCACGCCCACCCTATAATCCCCCGCCATGCGAATCGCGTTGGCCCAAATCAATCCGACGGTGGGGGACTTGGCGGGCAATGTCCGCAAAATCCTCCATTTCATCCACGAGGCCAAAGCCGCCGGCGCCGCCATGGTCGTCTTCCCGGAACTCGCGCTCGTCGGCTATCCCCCCAAGGATCTGCTCCTCAAGCCCCAGTTCATCGACGACAATCTCCGCGCCCTGCGGCTGATCGCCTCCCGCGTTCACGGCATCGACGCCATCGTCGGTTATGCCGAACCCAATCCCCATCCCGTCGGCCGGCCGCTTTACAACGCCGTCGCCGTCCTGCGCGATGGGCAAATCGCCGCGCGCCATTACAAAACCCTGCTCCCCACCTACGACGTGTTCGATGAAAGCCGCTATTTCGAGCCGGGACCACCGGAGCATCGTTACCAGGTCGTCCCCGTCGCCGGGCGCCCGGTGGGGCTGTCGATCTGCGAGGATCTCTGGAACGACGAGAAGATGATCCCCCGCCGGCTGTACCACGAAAACCCCATCCGCGAGCTCTCGACCGCCGGAGCCGAGGTGATGGTCAACATCAGCGCCTCCCCCTTCGTCGTCGGCAAGCACGATTTCCGGCTCAAACTTTTCGCCTCCCAGGTTCGCCAATTCAATCGCCCGCTGATCTACGTCAACCAGGTCGGCGGCAACGACGAACTGGTCTTCGACGGCAACTCCGCCGCCTTCGACGCCGAGGGCAACATCGTCGCCCAGGCCCGCGATTTCGAGGAGGACCTGCTCATCGTCGATCTGCCCGCCGTCGAGCCGCGCGACGCCACCCCCGAGTTTTCCCGCGCCGCCATGGGCGCCGACGACCGCATGGCGCCCGGCCGGCGCGAAATCCCCCGCCGCGGCATCGACGCCATCCACCAGGCACTGGTCCTGGGCCTGCGCGATTACGTCCGCAAGTGCGGCTTCAAGAGCGTCGTGCTCGGCCTCAGCGGCGGCATCGACAGCGCCCTCACCGCCGCCCTCGCCGTGACCGCCCTCGGCGCCGCACAAGTCGTCGGCGTGGCCCTGCCCAGCCGCTTCAGCTCCGACCACTCCATCGCCGATGCCCGCGAATTGGCCGAAAACCTCGGCATCGCGTTCCACCTGATCCCCATCCAGTCGCCCCATGAGGCGTTCGAGAGCGCTTTGGCCGGGGTCTTCGCCGGGCTGGAAACGGGTGTCACCGAGGAGAACATCCAGGCCCGCTGTCGAGGCGTGACCCTCATGGCGCTGTCCAACAAGTTCAACCACCTGCTGCTCACCACCGGCAACAAGAGCGAACTGGCCGTCGGATATTGCACCCTCTACGGCGACATGTGCGGCGGGTTGGCCGTCATCAGCGACGTGCCCAAGACCACGGTTTACGAAATGTCGCGATTCATCAACCGCCAGGCCGGGCGCGACATCATTCCGAAAAACTCCATCGAAAAACCCCCCAGCGCCGAGTTGCGCCCCGACCAGACGGACCAGGATTCGCTGCCGCCGTATGACGTGCTCGACGCGATTCTGCATCGCTACATCGAGTTGGAGCTGGGCGCCGCGGCCATCATCTCCGAGGGCTTCGACGCCGACACCGTGATTCGGGTCATCAAACTGGTCGACCGCAGCGAATACAAGCGTCGGCAGGCCGCTCCCGGCATCAAGGTCACCAGCCGCGCCTTCGGCTTCGGCCGGCGCATGCCCATCGCCCAGAACTACACCCAGCTCCCCCCCAAACACGGCGAACCCGCGCCGGTGTTGGAATGAAGGAGAGGATCGCCGCCCGGACGCGCGTCCCGTTTTGTCGTCCCGCACCCCTTTCTTGCCGCCTTTCCCCGCCCCCGCTACCCTTGGCGCCGCAGGCCGATCCAACCCTCGGCCGGCGGGAGTCCATGACGTCGGCATCCTCCATTTCCGATCTGCCCCGCCTTATGGTCGATCACCGCGATCTGCTCGCCCAATTCACGCGCCGCGGGGTGGCCGAACGGTATCGCAGCTCCTCGCTGGGTTTCATCTGGGCCTTGCTCACCCCGCTGGCGATGCTCGCCACCTACACCTTCGTATTCGCCGTCATCTTCAAGGCCCGCTGGAGCCAGTCGGATTCGGGCGGGTTGGCCGACTTCGCGTTGCCGCTGTTCACCGGGTTGATCGCCTTCTCGGTCTTCAGCGAGCCGGTCGTCGCGTCGCCGGGGCTGATGATGCGATACCCCAACTTCATCAAAAAAGTCGTCTTCCCGCTCGAAATCCTCGATGCCAGCCTGGTGGGGGCGGCCATCGTCCACTCGCTGATGAGCCTGGTGATCGTGCTCATCGGCACGCTCATCTTCCAGCACACGATCCAATGGACCATTGTCTATCTGCCGCTGTATTACCTGCCCTTGGCG
>JBBSAF010000167.1:0-6129 GCA_038252525.1 Tepidisphaerales bacterium | reverse complement strand
GGGGGGGGGGCCCCCGGGGGGGGGGGGGGTTTTTTGGGGGTCGTGGGGGGGGTTGGGGGGGGGGGGGGGGAAAAGGTGGTGGGGGGGGGGGCGGCGGGCGGGTGCGCGGTGGGGGGGGGGGTGGGGGGGGGCGGCGGTGAAGTGCCGGGGGTGCGAGCTCCATTGCCATGCGACGCAAACCGTGTTCGGCGCCGGGCCGGGCGATGCGAAGGTGATGTTCATCGGCGAGCAGCCCGGCGACCACGAGGACCGGACGGGGACGCCGTTCGTCGGGCCGGCCGGGCGGCTACTGGATGAGGCGCTGGCCGAGGCGGGGATCGAGCGCGCGGAGGTGTACCTGACCAACGCGGTGAAGCATTTCAAGTTCGAGCCGCGTGGCGAGCGACGGATCCATTCCCGGCCTTCGGCGGGGGAAATCCGCGCGTGCCTACCGTGGTTGGAGGCGGAGGTCGCGGCGCTTCGGCCGGAGCGGATCATATGCTTGGGTTCGACGGCGGCGCGGGCGATGTGGGGGCCGGGTTTCCGGGTCACGCAACGGCGCGGGGAGATCATCGAACATCCCTGGGCGAAGTGGGCGATGGCGACGTATCACCCGTCGGCGTTGTTGCGGACGCCCGATGAAGCGCGGCGAAAGGCGATGCGCGCGGAGTTCGTGGGGGACCTCCGCAAGGTGATGCGATAAGCGGGTCGGCGCCGAATCGGACGCACCGAGCTCCGCCCGCTCGATGTCGGCGTCGATGGGACGATGCAATGAGCCGGTCGCGGCCTTCAGTGCGATCTCCACAATGTCTCTGAACCCGCGGCGCATGCCGTGTTTTCCCAAGCGAAAGGTGTCCCTGGCGCCCGCGCCCGCTACAGCCGGTCGGCGCGGGATTGGACGCGCCCGCCATGAAAAAAGGACACGGCGGGGACCGTGTCCAAGGGGAGATCGAATTGTCCCCGCCCCGTCATTTCGCCGCGACGGCGGGGGCGGGGTCTTTCTTGCCGTAGGTGCGGGCGCGGGGGGCGACGAGGCTGGTGTCCACGGGACCGTATTCCATTTTGGCCGAGTCGGTGGCGGGGTCGTACATGGCGATGGTGGCCTTGAGGTACTCGGCGTCGTTGCGCTCGGGGAAGGCCGGCTTGTAGTGGGCGCCGCGCGATTCGTTTCGCATGAGGGCGCCCTTGAGGATGGCCTCGGCCTGCACGATCATGTCGCGGAGGGCGCGGGTGAACGACAGGTTCTGGTTGGTCCACATGCCGGTGTCCGAGAGCTTGATTCGCTTGTACCGGGCCTTCCACTGCTGGCAGCGCTGGAGGGTGGCTTCGAGGTTCTCGTTGTGGCGGACGACCGTGCAGTTGTCGGTCATGTCCTTGCCCATTTCCTGCCAAAGCAGATACGGATTCTCGTCGCCGGCGGCGCGGATGAGCGTGTCCTGACGGTCGGTTTCCTGTTTGACGAAGGTGTCGAAGGTCTTCTGGGGCACGTCGGCGGCGGCGACCTTGGCGGCGTCGTTGATGTAGTTCTTGATGCAGGTTCCGCCGAACAGCCCGTCGAAGATGCAGCTCAGCAGCGAGTTGGCGCCGAGGCGGTTGGCGCCGTGGTAGCCGACGTTGACCTCGCCCATGGCGTAGAGGCCGGGGATGTTGGTGGACATGTTCTTGGGGTCGCCGAACTTCAGCCCGCCGGACTTTTCGTCCTTGGCGAAGGTGGTCCAGAGGCCGCCCATGGAATAGTGGACGGCGGGGAAGATTTTCATGGGTTCGTCGAGGGGATCGGTGCCGACGAACTTCTCGTAGATTTCGAGGATGCCCTCGAGTTTGTGGAGAATGGCGGCGCGGCCGATGCGTTTGACCTCGTCGCGGAGGTCGAGATAGACCATGTTGCCGCCGCCGACGCCCTTGCCCTCCTGACAGACCTGGAAGATCTCGCGGGTGGCGATGTCGCGGGGGACGATGTTGCCGTACTTGGGATATTTTTCCTCGAGGAAGTAGTAGCGTTCGGCCTCGGGGATTTCGTTGGGGCCGCGCTTGTCGCCGGGGGTGCGCGGAACCCAGATCCGGGCGCCTTCGCCGCGGGCGGATTCGCTGATGAGCCGGCACTTGTCCTCGCCGGGAATGGCGGTGGGGTGGACCTGCATCATCTCCGGGTTGGCGTATCGGGCGCCGGCCTGATAGCACCGCGAAAGGGCGCCGCCGGTGCAGATGACCGACATGGTGCTTTTGCCGAAGACCAGCCCGTTGCCGCCGGTGGCCATCACCACCGCGTCGCCGCGGAAGCTGCGGATCTGCATGGTCCGCATGTCTTGGGCGACGATGCCGACGCACTGGCCATCCTCGAGGATCGGCCAGAGGAACTCCCAGAACTCGTACTTGTTGATCTTGCCGTCGGCCTCGTGGCGACGGGTTTGCTCATCGAGGGCGTAGAGCAATTGCTGGCCGGTGGTGGCGCCGGCGAAGAAGGTGCGTTTGAACAGCGATCCGCCGAACAGTCGCAGGGCGCGTTGGCCCTCGGGGGTGCGGTTGAAAGGCACGCCCATGCGGTCGAGCAGGTCGATGATCTTGGGCGCCCAGTTGGCCATTTCCAGGACCGGGGGCTGGTCGGCGAGATAGTCGCCGCCATAGATGGTTTCATCGAAGTGGATCCATTCGCTGAAGCCCTGTTGGCGTGCGATTTCGTTGCAGGCGTTGATGCCGCCCTGGGCGCAGACGCTGTGGCTGCGCTTGACGGGGACCATGGAGAACAGATCGACCGGGACGTTCTCCTCGGCCAGTTTGACGGCGCAGGCGAGACCGGCGAGTCCGCCGCCGACGATGATGACGCGCTTCTTGGAGCTTGCTGCCATGATGGGAAATCCAGTTTCGTTGAGTGGGGGTGAAGGTTGGTTCGTTGGGACCGGTCGATCATAGTCCGGCGTTGAGATGGACGACCGGGGCGTCGGCGGGCTTGTCGGCCAGCCGGGGATTGAGCGATGCGATCAGCGCGGTCAGCCCGAGTCCGAGCATCAGCACGAAGACGCCGGCGCACATGTATCCGAAGCGTTTTTGGGAGGCGGCGCTGATGGTCAGTCCCCAGGTGATCGCCGCCGTCCACAGCCCGTTGGCCAGGTGATAGCAACTGGCGACGATGCCGATGGGATACACGACGCCCGCGACCCACCAATAGGCGGTCATGTGTCGGTGGACGGTGGCCGATGCGGCATGGGGGTCGAACGCGAGCTTTCCCCCGAACAGCCCGTATTTGAGGGCGAGGATGTGGAAGAGGATGAACAGCACGATGACGATGGCGCTGGCCCGCTGGAGGGTGTAGAACCAGTTTTTCTTGTAGCCGTAGCTATCGACGTTGGGCCGTCCGGTGAGGGTGATCCAGATGCCGTAGATCGTGTGGTAGATGATGGGCAGGAAGATGGCGATCCACTCGATGGCCTCGAGGAGGGGCAGGCTGTGGATCTTGTCGACCTGAACCTGGTAGACGGTCCCCATCTGGGCGATGGAGGCGTTGACGATCAGATGGACGACGATGTAGCCGCCGAAGACCAATCCGGTGAGGGAATGGAGCCGGCGGATGAGAAAATGGTTGGTTCCGCCGAGGAGGGGGACGGTCATGTCGGTTGCGGTGGTGGTGGACACGGTTGGCACATCCTTTGGTGAACGTTTTGGAAGGGGGGCATTATAGGGATGGGCTTGGGGGATGCAAAACGGCGGAGGGGGATGGGCAGCGGTTTCGTGCGATTCGAAAGGCATCGGGCGGGTGCGTTGGAAGTCGGACAGGCGGGGGGAACCGTTGCTCCCCGGCGGGGTGCGTTTTGCCAACGGGAATAGGCCACCGGCGGTGTCTTCTGTCCCGGATTTTCGTGGGAAATGCGTTGCAGGTGGATTATGTTAGTGACAGCTCGGTTCCGCTGACGCCGGAACCGGCGCCGGCCGTTGCGTGTTGCACCTCTCGGGAAGAAAAATGGGCGTCCGATCCGTCCCGCGGGGGCGGGGGATCATCGGAAAAAGGAGTGGCCATGGCCACCGGCAAGATCAAGTGGTTCAACGATCAAAAAGGGTTCGGCTTCATCGCCGACGACCAGGGCGGCGAGGATGTGTTCGTGCATTTTTCCGCCGTCGAGATGGAGGGATTCAAGAGTCTGAAGGAGGGGCAGCCCGTCGAGTATGAGGCCGAGAAGTCGGCCAAGGGTATAAAGGCGACGAAGGTCGTCCCCTCATGATCGATGTGGATCGTCCCCTTGGAACGGGCCGCCCATCCTTGTGATGGGCGGCTTTGTGTTTGGCCGGGTCGAAGGGAACTTGGGGGGGACGGGGATGAGGCGGGCGGCGAGACCGACCTCGACGAGCCTTGCGGGGGTGACGGCGTCGGCGATATCGTGCGGTCCGACGCGGGTGCGCCGCAGTTGCGACAGGTACGCCCCGACGCCCAGGGCCTGCCCGAGGTCGCGGGCGATGGCGCGAATGTAGGCGCCGCGTCCACAGGCGATTTCGATGCGGGCCAAGGGCCAGGTGTATTCAAGCAGTTCGATGCGGTCGATGCGGACGGGAACGGGCGCGAGGGCGGGGGGTTTGCCGTCGCGGGCGAGATCGCAGGCGCGCTTGCCGCCGATTTTCTTGGCGCTGTAGACCGGGGGAACCTGGTCGATGACGCCGACGAAAGCGACGAGGGCGGCACGGAGTTCGTCGGGGGTGGGGATGGCGGGCACATCGTGGGGTATTTCCGATGATTCGCTGTCGTCGGTGGGGGTGGTGGCTCCGAATCGCACCGTCGCCTGGTAGACCTTGGGCTGGTCCATGAGGGCCTCGCTGAGCCGCGTGGCCGGGCCGATCATCGCCAGCAGCACGCCGGTGGCGAACGGATCGAGCGTGCCGGCGTGTCCGATCTTGGTCTTGTGCGGCAGCAGACGCTTCACGTCGTTGAGGACGGCGGCCGAGGTGAGACCGGCGGGCTTGTCGAGCACGAGGATGCCGGCCGGCGAGTGGTTGCAAGTTGTGCGATTGCTCATGGGATGATACGGTGGTCGCAACATCATGATTTGGAACAAAGAACGCATTGTGAAAGAACTGCGTCGGCGACACAAGGCCGGCGGCGAACTGTCCTACAACGCCGTGGCCCGCAAGGCCCAGTCGCTGGTGTCGGCGGCGTCGTACCATTTCGGATCCTACCGCGCCGCGATCGAGGCGGCGGGCATGTCGTACAAGGACGTGATGCGCCGGCCGAAGTGGGACAAGGCGACGATTATCAAGATCCTCAAGAAGGCCCGGCGCGACGGGGAGGACCTGAGCTGGAGCGCGGTGACGCGGCGGCGCGACGAATTGGGTCGGGCGGCGTTCGCGTCGTTGCAGGACCGGCTGTTCGGGCGGTGGGACCGGGCGTTGCAGGCGGCGGGTCTGGATGCCGACGAGCTCAGCGCGTACCGGCGTTGGAGCCGCGATTCGATCGTGTTCGAGCTGCGCCAGCGCCATCAGGATGGCGAGGCGATCAACAGCGGGGCGATGCAGTCGGAGGATGCGGGGTTGCACGCCGCGGCGGTGCGGCATTTCGGATCCTATGACGCGGGGTTGCGGGCGGCCCGGATCGACCCGGACAAGGTGCGCCGTCGTCGGACCTGGACCAAGGCCACGGTCGCGTCGGCGCTGGCCAAGCGGACGGCGGCGGGGAACCCGAACGAAGATGCGCGATTGCGCCGGGACGATCCGGTGCTGCGACTGGCGGCGATGCGGCTTTTCGGATCGTTGGCCAAGGCGCGACGGGCGGCGGGGAAGTGATCCGGGGGGTCGCTTTATCGTTGGTGAAAAGACGGGAGCGCACCCCCATGTCGCGTGGGCGTCCTCGCCTCGTTGTTATACCCAAGTCACCGGTCAACCGCCGTCGTTCTCATGTCGCGGGGGCGCCTCGCCCCCGCCTTTCCAATTCCAGCCGACGGGGACGGCGCACAACGGCGGTTTTCACGACGTCCAAACCCCCCTTCGCCCGGTGATGTCCTCTTGGACGGAGCCGAGGCGGCTCCGCGACAAGGGACTGCCGGCGGGTCGACGGACTTTTGTATAACAACGAGGCGCCCTCGCCCACGTCCGACGGCGCGACCGGGACGAATGGGGTTTGGTGGTTGTGAAAACCCCCGTTGCGCGCCGTCGTCGTCACCGGCTTTGATT